>CAYOBT010000077.1:0-3782 GCA_964402205.1 uncultured Anaerolineales bacterium | reverse complement strand
GATCGAGGAGGGCTCCGGCCTTCCAGTCGGCAATGTGGCGTTCACGCAGCATCCGGACATAGCCCGGGGCTAGGTCCTCGCGCCCGAGCAGAGGGTCATCCAGCAGCGGGAGTCGCTCGAAACGCTGTCGCACTGTGGTCTGGTCAATAGCTTCTAGGAATGCGGCGCGAAGGGCGGCGCTTTCGTCGTCTGTCATTTCGAGCCGACCCATGCGCGCGCCGGCCTCGGCCCCTAAGCACCAGGTGAGGGCGACGCCTAGCGAGAGTGCCCCGCCGGGATAGAGCAGATCGCGGTAGATATCCGTGAAGGTGACCAGCGGGACCAAGGTTTTCAGGGCTGGCGGATTCTGTGACGCGGCAGCCCACTGCGTCCACCCGCCGTACGATCCTCCCCACATGGCGACGTCGCCATTGCTCGAGGGCAACTCCGCGGCCCACTGCACGGTGTCATAGCCGTCCTGAAGATCATCGAGGAAGGGCATGAACTCCCCATCGGACGCATAGCGTCCGCGCGTATCCTGCGCCACGACGACATAGCCGCGGGCTGCAGCCCGCAAGCAAAAGTCGGTGCCACCGTTCTTGTTGTAGGGCGTTCGGAGCAGGAGAACCGGCAGGCGTTCGGAGACCTCGGGGCGGTAGATGTTGGCGCGAAGGACGGTGCCATCTCGCATGGTCGCGTCGACGTCGCGTTCGATCAGCAGGCGTGTTGAGCTCATGGATGTCTCCTTTGACGGGAGCGTGTAGTGCGTGTGACGCCGATTATCTGGCGGTCCGATGGCTCGGTCAAGGCTGTGAGACTCGACGTCGAACCTGTTCCAGAGTACACTCCCTTGGCAAAGAGAGTGGCAACAGGAGTCAAACAAGCATGGCAAGCAAACTACCGCGACGCGACGAGGCGAATGTTGAGGATACTTGGGATCTTTCGCCTCTGTACGAGGATTCCGAGTCCTGGGAGGCATCCTATGCCGAATGCGAGGCCCGGATGCCCCAGGTGGCTTCCTACAAGGGACGGCTTGGCGAGAGCGCCCAGGTTCTCTCCGAAGCCGTCCAAGTGTGGCTCGCAGCCCAGCGGCACGCCGAGAAGGTCTATGTCTATGCCCATCTGAGGGCGGACGAGGATCTGAGCGTGAGTCGGCATCAGCAGATGCTCGACCGGGCACGCGCGCTGTATGCGCGACTCTCGGCTGCTGGGGCCTATATCGCTCCCGAGATCATGCGGATCCCTGATGACACCTTGGCCGTCTGGCTAGACGACGAGGCGCTCGTGCCCTACCGTTTCTGGCTGGAGGAGGTACTTCGCCACAAGCCGCATACGCTCTCTCCAGAGGAGGAGCGCCTCATGGCGATGGTCGCCGAGCCGCTTGGGGCGCTTGAGCGGATCTACAGCGTCCTCAAGAACGTCGATCTCGCCGCTCGGCTACCCGACGTTCGCGATGAGCAAGGCCCCACGCAGCTATCACACGCCACGTTCATTCGGCTGCAGGAATCGCCGGATCGCGACCTCCGACGCGAGGCCTTTGACGCTTACTATGGCGAGTGGCGCGGCAACCGCACGACGGTCGCTGCCGCATTGGATGGCGCCGTACGCGCGCACCAGTTCGAGGCGAGAGCTCGAGGGTTCGATTCCTGCCTGGAAGCGTCGTTGTTCGAGGATCGCGTGACGGTGGACGTGTACCAGTCGCTGATCGACGCGGTGCATGATGCGCTGCCCACGTTCTATCGCTATGTGGCTCTGAGAAAGCGGCTCCTCGGTGTCGAGACGCTCCACATGCACGATGTGTATGTACCCGTGGTGGACGTTGAGGCGCCTCGGTACCGCTTTGGCAAGGCCCAGGAGATCATCCTGACGGCGCTTGAACCCTTGGGCGACGAGTACGTTGAGACGCTGCACCAGGGGCTAGCCTCACGCTGGGTGGACCGCTACGAGAACGTCGGCAAACGGTCGGGCGCGTACTCTTCTGGCTGCTACGACTCGCCGCCCTACATGCTGCTCAACTACACTGGGACCACCGATGCGATGTTCACCTTGGCTCACGAGGCTGGGCACTCGATGCATAGCTGGCTCGCCAAGCAGACGCAGCCATACCATTTGGCGCAGTACGCCATCCTGGTGGCCGAGGTAGCATCTACTGCAAACGAGAGCTTTCTCACGGAGCATCTGCTGGACGTGACCGAGGATCGTGGGACCCGTGCCTACCTCGTGGATCGCTATCTGGATTCATTCCGCGCGACCCTGTTCCGCCAAGTCATGTTCGCCGAGTTCGAGTGGCAGATCCACCGCATGGTGGAAGAGGGTGGGGCGCTGACACCCGAGACGCTCGACGAGGCCTACTATGATCTCGTCCGCCTCTACTATGGGGATGCCATCGCCTTTGACGACATGGATAGGCCCATCTCTTGGGAGTGGGCCCGCGTCGATCATTTCTTCTATGATTTTTACGTGTACAAGTATGCCACGGGGATGGCATCGGCCATCGCGTTGGCAAGACGGATCCTGCACGATGGCCAGCCAGCGCGACGGCGTTATCTGGACCTGTTGCGCTCTGGAGGCAACGGCTACCCTCTAGACTTGCTGCGCCGCGCAGGCGTGGATCTTACGACGCCGCAGCCGGTTGCAGAGGCGCTAGAGGAGTTCGGCCGGATGGTCGACCTGCTAGCGGAACTCACAAGCTAGGGCGGCTGGGTCGCAAGCCTATAGCTTGTACCCGATGTTGCGCAGGAGGTCGTGCCGCCAGGTGACATCCTCGGGTCCTTCGACACCCAGCGGCGGCTCACCGTCGACTACCCCGAGGATACCTCGGCCGAGGTCCGTCTCGCCAATGATGACCTGGGTAGGGTTGGCCGTAGCGCAGTAGATGCAGCAGACTTCGGGGACCATCTTGAGCTGATTGAGGACGTTCACGGGATAGACGCCCTCGCCGAGGAGCAGCACAAAGCTGTGGCCCGCTCCGATGGCGAGGGCGTTGTCGCGTGCCAGGGTGATGAGGTTATCGTCCGTGCCGGTGCATCGGACGAGGCGCGCCCCTGACGCTTCGCAGAAGGCAAGCCCAAAGGCGATCCCGGGCACAGAGCTGACCAGCGCCTCGTGGATGTCCTCGACGGTCTTGATAAAGTGGCTCTGGCCGAGGATTAGGTTGGCAGATTCTGGCTTTCTGATGGGCACGATCTTCAGGTCCATGTTGCTCCTTCCTAGCGATCGCACTATGTACCATTATAGCGCGGCCCTTGTCCGCACGTGAAGGTCCCGAGCTTGAAATTCCGGGACGGCGGCGAGGCTGATCGGGTCACCGTCGACGATGTGCAGACTGCACATCGCGATCGAGTGCAACTATCTTGACAACTCTGCTATGGTGTACTATTCTCGGAACATCGTGTCGTTTCTATGGCATGGTACAAAAGTGTGACGGACGATTGGGTCGCGGGCTCTGCCTCGCGGGCCGAACCCAAGCTCCCCACAGAAGCCGGGCACGCGGGTGCCGTCCGAGAGGCATTTGCTAGAATCCGGCAGCGCAGACGGCTCGCCGTGTTGCGCACAAGGATATGAGGAGGTGGTCACGCGGCTCTGCAGACGCGCTGTCTGGTCTCGACCAGCGGAATGCCGCATCCGCACGTGGTCTATCCGTTGACACACTGTTGGCGTCTCCACACACGTGAGGAGAAGATGATGATCGGAAAAAGCAAACGGTGGGCTGCCGTACTGACCATACTGGTCACGGCTGCCATGGTGCTCTCGGCCTGCGCGGCCCCCACACCCGAAGTCGTCAAAGAGACGGTTGTGGTCGA
>CAYOBT010000076.1:0-8928 GCA_964402205.1 uncultured Anaerolineales bacterium | reverse complement strand
CAGCCCTGCTGCTGCACTTGGCCCGCTATGCATTGGTGAGTCTCACAGGGACGCTGGTGGCTGCCTGGTGCTTTGTACGGGCGGGGCTGGCCGATCCTGCCGGCGAGCACGCCACGGCCTAGCCGCTGGCACTAGCTCCCAACGGGACCTCGCAGGCCACGCGCCACACGCAGGTCTCGTTGCCATAGGTGACGTGTACCCTATCCACCCTGAACTCGAGCCCAGTGGCTTGCGCTTCAAGCTGCGCACCCAGTTGCCGCAATAACTCGCCATTCTCAAGATAGCCCACGGTGATGTGTGGGCGCACCAGTCCGCCCGGGAGCCCCTCGGCCTCTGCGCGGGGGAATCGCCCGAGCAGGAGCATGCGCAGGTCGCTTACGTGCTCCTCGGGCTCGACAAAGAGTACCAGCCGCCTGGGATCCTGTAGAGAGCCGCTACCCGCGATGCGAACCACAAAGGGGGCAACCTCTTCGCAGACGGAGCGCAGCCTCTCTTCGGCTAGAGAGAGGCGGTCAAATGGCACAAACGGGCAAGACAGCGTTAGATGCACGGGCACTCGCGCAAAGAGATGGCGCGCGTGTACGCGTCGGTACTGATCTGCTATGCGCACGATGTCATCCGGCGGTAGAATGTCTACCGCGGTGACGTAGGCACTCACGACGGCTCCCCTGCAACTTGGCCCGACGTTATCCAGTCGATCATAGGCCGCGTCGCCTACCTCGTCAAAGCTCGCGCCTACCGCCTACAGTTCACGGGAAGGAGCGCAGCATGAGCTATCGTATCTTGGCGCTATGCGCGATCATCCTTGGCGTGGGTTGCGTGGCCAACGGCTCCCGGCCCAACCCCCCTCCTACTACAAAGTCCGCCATCGTATCGTTGCCCGCGCCAGACACAGAGGGCAGCCTCTCGCTGGAAGCGGCCATGAGCAGACGGCACTCTGTTCGCGCATTCATGGACACCCCCCTAGCGCTTGAGGAGATAGGCCAGCTCCTGTGGGCTGCGCAGGGCATCACCAGAGACTGGGGCGGGCGAACAGCTCCCTCCGCGGGCGCGCTCTACCCACTGGAGCTTTACATCGTCACGCAAGATCATGTCGCCAGCTATCGACCTGACCAACATGCGATGGAGATCATCCTTGACGGCGATCGGCGACAGGCCGTCTGGGCGGCTGGTCTCCAGCAGGACCCTCTAGCCCAGGCTCCGCTGATCGTCGTCATCACTGGCGTCTACGAAAGGACCCGGGCCAAGTATGGCGAGCGGGCCGAGCGCTATGTCCATCTCGAGGCGGGTCACGCGGCCCAGAACCTTCTCTTGGAGGCAGTTGCCCTGGGCCTGGGCGCGGTGCCCATCGGCGCGTTCTACGACGATGGCATCGCCAAGGCTCTGGAGCTACCCGCCGAAGCAAGCCCGCTCTACCTCATTCCAGTTGGTCACCCGCAGAAGTTAGAGTAACGGTCAAGAACGGTCCGTGGGAGACCTCAGCCGCGGCGTTGGCCGTGAACGCTGCCTATGGTATACTGCCTGCCACTGGGATCCATGGCAGTGGAACGTACGGACGACGGTTAGGGGCCTAGCAGAGTGCAGCAGACAAGCGATCACCTCCTTCACGAAGACAGTGAGCGCGATGTCCGTTTCCTTGAAGAGACGCTGGGGTTCAGCTTTCGCGACCAAGGCGTGCTTCGCCAAGCGTTGACGCACAGCTCGTATGTCAACGAGTCGCCCGGCGACGCCAGCGGCGACAACCAGCGCCTTGAATTCCTCGGCGACGCTATCCTCGATTTCGTCGTTGGGGACTGGCTCTACTCGCGCTATCCTGACGCCCGAGAAGGCGAGCTTACTAGCCTGCGAGCCGAGATCGTCCGAACCGAGGGCCTCGCAGCCTTTGCCCGCACTTTGGACCTAGGGGATTACCTTCGGCTTGGCCGAGGAGAGAACAGCACCGGCGGACGGGAGCGAGACGCCAACCTCTGCGCTGCCTTTGAGGCCCTCGTTGGCGCCTTGTACGTCGATCAAGGCCTCGATGTCGTCCTGACCCTTGTCCACCGTCTGCTCGACAACCGCGCCCCAGAGATCGACATGCAGCGCCAAGCCAAGGATGCCAAGAGCCTGCTCCAAGAGCTCACGCAGGGACGCCTCCACGTAACCCCTACGTATCGTATCACCGATGAGCGTGGCCCAGACCACGCCAAGGTCTTTACTGCTCAGGCTCTCGTGGGCGACGACGTCTGGGGTGAAGGAACCGGCCGGAGCAAGCAGGCAGCCGAGCAAGCCGCCGCTCGCAAGGCCTTACAGGCCTTCCGCACCAGCCAGCCGCAGGCACACGCATAGAGCAGGGCGCAGCGCCCGAGTGCCCGGCACACCGCACCTATCGCAGCCTTTCCCTGACATTGGCTTGTCTGGAGATACGATGCGCCTGAAGCAGCTAGAACTATATGGATACAAGAGCTTTGCTACACGCACCCGATTCGAATTCGGCGAGGGCTTGACCGCCATCGTCGGTCCTAACGGCAGCGGCAAGAGCAACATCGCCGATGCCGTACGCTGGGTGATGGGCGAGCAGAGCTTTAGCAGCCTACGCGCCAAAACCAGCGAGGACATGATCTTTGCCGGCAGCCGGAGCCGTTCGCGCTTGGGTATGGCGGAGGTCATCCTCGTCATCGACAACAGCGACGGCATGTTGCCCTTAGCCTATTCGGAAGTGGCGGTCGGTAGGCGTGCGTACCGCTCTGGCGAGAACGACTATCTGCTCAACGGCACCAAGGTCCGCTATCGCGACATCATCGAGCTGCTGGGTGGCGCCGGCCTGGCGCGGAGCAACTATACCACCATCGGACAGGGCGAGGTCGACGCCGCCTTGGCTCTTCGCCCCGAGGCACGACGCGCTCTGTTTGAGGAAGCCGCCGGCATCACGCCGCACCTTCGCCGGCGCGAGGAGACCCTTCGTCGCATCGACGAGACCGAGCGCAACCTCGAGCGTGTCGGCGATCTCATCAACGAGCTTGGGCCGCGTGCGCGCACCCTGCGCCGTCAGGCCGAGCGCGCCGAAGAGCACTTGCTTCTCAAGCAAGACCTGGAGGAGTTGCAGCGTATCTGGTACGGCCACCAGTGGCAGCGTCGTCAGGCACAGCTTCAGCGCGCAGAGGCCACCGTTCGACAAGAGGCTGCCCACCTCGAGACCCTTCATCAGCGCGTTGGCAAGGTCGCAGAGCGCAGAGAGCGGGTAGCTCAGGCAACGGCGCAGCACCGGCAGCGCATCAGCGACATTGAGCGTCAACTGGAAGAGCTGCGTGGCCGCCGAGAGAATCTCCGACGCGAAGCCGCCGTAGGCCAGGAGCGGTCACGGTTGCTGCGGAAGCAACTCTCCACGCTCCAGGAAGACCTCTCTCAGCTCGAAGAAAGGCGTGAGGTCCTACGCGCGGAAATCTCCAGTGCCCACGACGAGCTCACAGTCGAGAAGGACGCACACGCGTCGAGCTCTGCTGCGTGGGAAGAGGCGCACCAGAGGCTGGAAGCCTTGGAGCAATCGCGGGCCAGCTTGCAGAAAGAGGCACGCAGACACGAGGTGGCGCTGGCAGCCACAATCAACGAGCACTCCCAAGCGATTGCGCGCCTTCAGACGATTCGCGAGCGGCAAGAGGACCTGTTGCGAGAGCAACAACAGGCAGAGGCGGCCGCGCGCCCGCTCGCGGAGAGCATCCATCGAGCACGCCAACGTGCCCAGCAACTCGCCGAGGGCGTCGAACGCCTCGAAGCAGAGCAGACAGCCCTGGAGGCCAACCGTGACCAACTCCGCGAAGAGATCCACCATGCCGAACGCGGCCTGGCCCAAGCCGAGCAGCATGCTGTCCAAGCGCGCAACCATCGCGATCGGCTTGTCTCACGCTTCCAGGCACTCTCTCGCGTTCGGGAAGAGATGTCGGGCTACTACCCTGGCGTGCGCGCGGTCCTGAGCAAAGAGGTCGGCCTGTCAGGCATGGCCGGGACCGTCGCCTCGCTGATGCGCGTGCCTCCCGAGCTGGAGGACGCCATTGAGGCTGCGCTAGGTGCTCGTCTCCAGAATGTCGTCGCAGAGACGTGGGAGAATGCAGAGGAAGCTATCGCCTACCTCAAACAGTCACGAGCCGGATGGGCCACCTTCCTGCCGCTCGATACCATCCGGCCACGCGCCGTGCTCAAGCCAAGCTCGGACACAGGCATTGTGGGCGTCGCCAGCGATCTTGTCCGCTACGATGAGCGCTACCGTACCGCGTACGAACTCCTGCTGGGCCGCGTCCTCGTGACGCGAGATCTGCCCACTGCGCGGCGGCTACTGCGGTCGCGCACCGGTGCCTCGCTCTATGTCACCTTGGATGGCGAGACTGTCCAGCCGAGCGGGGCCGTTAGCGGCGGCAGCCGTCACCGAGCAGGTAGCGACATCCTCGCCCAAGACCGTGAATGGCGAGAGCTAGGGCCCCGCGCGAAGGACGCCCAGCAACGCGCAGAGACGGCGCAGCGTGAGCTCGAGGGACTCCAAAACGATCTAGGCTCGCTGCGGAAGAGGTCTCGTGACCTTGACCTGCAGCGCCAGACGCTTCTCAAGCGGCTGGACCAGGCTCGTGCAACCATGTCCGAGCAAGAGCGCGAGCTCGCCGATCTGGAGCGCGATGCCGCTTGGCATCGCGAGCGCCGCGAAAGCGCACGGCGCAACGCCCAAGAGACCACATCGCGCGTCGCGGCGCTAGACGCCCAAACGCGGGATCTGGAGCGACGCAGAGTTAGCCTAGCACAGCAACTAGAGGCTGCTCAGAGGGAGCTAGCTGCGTGCGATGACCCCGATCTCCGCAGGCGCGTCGCGGAGCTCGAGACCAGGACGGCAGTAGCCGAACGCACGGTCAATAGCCAGCGCGCTCTCGTCAAGAGCCATCAGGCCAACCTGGACCAACTGGCAAGCCAGATCGCTTCGACAGACAAGCGCATAGTGAGCCATCGGCGGCAGATCAGCGAGCTTGATCGGCAGAATGCCAGCATCGCCGAACGCCTAGAGGCCACAGAGGCAGAGATCTCAGCCGCGCGTCAGGAGCTTCAGCCTGCCCGTGAGGCCCTCCAGGCGGCGGACGAGAAGCGCAACGAGATTGAAGAGCTCGCGGCACAGTCTCGCGAGCGCCTCAGTGAGGCTGAACTCGCTCACCACCGAGCCCAGCTCGAGGAGGAGCGCGCTCGCGAGTCCCTTGCCAACCTGCGCCAGAACATCGAGGAAGATCTCGGCCCCATTGACCTCCCAGAGACGTCGGGCCAGCAACTGCGCCTCGATCTGGGAGATGACGTCATCGAGCTGCCCGAGGTGCGTGCACTCCCCACTGGTCTCGGGGAAGACATCCGGCGCCTGCGCGCGCGTATCCGGCGGCTGGGGAATGTGAACCCCAATGCGCCCCGAGAGTATGAGCAGCTCCTTGAAAGGCAGACGTTTCTTCAGAGCCAGGCCGCTGATCTCAGAGGAGCCATCGCGGCGCTGCACGAGATCATCCAGGAGCTGGACGCCATCATCGAGCACGATTTCGGCGCGACCTTTGAGCGCGTCAACGATGCTTTTGGCACCTACTTTTCCACGCTTTTCGGCGGGGGCGAGGCCGAGCTGTCGTTGACAGATCCGGACAATATCGCCGAGACGGGGGTCGAGATCACCGCAAGGCCCCCGGGCAAGCGCCAGCAGGGACTCTCGCTGCTATCCGGCGGCGAGCGCGCACTCACGGCCGTGTCGCTGCTCTTTGCCCTGCTTCGCGCCAACCCAGTGCCGTTCTGCTTTCTGGACGAGGTCGATGCCGCGCTCGACGAAAGCAACGTAGGCAGATTCCGCGAGCTACTTCGTCAACACGCCGCTCAGACGCAGTTCGTCGTCATCACCCACAACCGACGCACCATCGAGGCGGCTGAGCGCATCTATGGCATCTCGATGAGCGAGCACGGGGTCTCCACGTGTGTATCTCTCAAACTACCGGAAGAGACGGGCGCGAGCGGGGGAGGCTCGGAAGAGGGGCAAGCCCAGCCGGCCTAGGATTCAGCATCATCCTCCGCCATGCTGGCATAGTCCTCGAGCTCAGGAAGCGTCGGCAAGGCTCCGAGCGATCTGATGCCAAAGTACTCTAGGAACTCAAAGGTGGTCCCATATAGTAGTGGCCGCCCTACTTGGTCAAGCATACCCACTTTCTCGACCAGTCCCTTGGCCACAAGCGTGCGTATGACACCATCAGAATCGACACCGCGTATGGCATTGATGCGAGCGCGCGTGATGGGTTGGCGGTAGGCGATGATGGCCAGCGTTTCTAGCGCGGCAGACGATAGCTTCCCTCCCATGCCGATACCGAGAAACGTCTCCACCGCGTCCGCCGCCTCAGGCATGGTAACCATCTGCACATTGGTGCCAGCCATCTGCACCCGCAAGCCACGTCCGGACTCGGCAGCCTGCAGCTCGCCGATGGCCTGTTCGATCTCTTCCACCGACACACCCAAGGCGGAGGCCAAGTCTTGCAGATCGGTTGGACCGTCGGCCACAAAGAGCAAAGCCTCCACGAAACACGCTAGATCCAAAATGCTCTCCTACGTGTCAAAGCGTAACCTATACATCCTGCTGGTGCTCGCGTTTTCCATCGTTGGCTGCACGCCCAGATCCGTCCCCACAGCGTGCCCACCCCCAGAAGGCGAACCGGCCCCGGCCGCCGCAGAAGCGCTTGAGCAGCGATTCTCTGCGTTGGCCGACGCCGGCGGCTTGGTTTCCTTCACCATCACAGAGGACGAGGCAACCGCATTTCTGCGGCATCGCCTACTCCCGGACGACGCGCTCGGACCCCGCATCACGCTGCGCGAAGAATCCATCTGCGCCCAGCTGGATCTGCCGTTTCTCGGGCAAGAACTACGCGCCGTGGCAGAGCTTGCCCCCCGTGTCGCCGACGGCCACCTAGCCGTTGAGCTGATGACACTGTTGCTATGGGGCCGCGCTGTCCCACGCTGGCTCCGACGCTCGGCAGAATCCACCATCAACGAACTGCTGGTCGAACTCGGCGGCGAGGCCCTGGTGCGGTCTGCCACCCTCGAGGATCACGCGCTCACCCTAGTGATCGAAATCCCCAGAGCGCGCTAGGCCTAGCGATCCTTTTCCTCAGTCTCCTCGTCAAGCTCCCCGAGGAGATCAAGCTCCTCCTCATCGGGCTCCAAGGATAGCTCCTCTTCCGCCCTCGTCTCCGTGTACTCGGGCGGCTCGGCGACGGGCTCCGGCTTGGGCTCGCGAGTGGCGACGGTCGGCTCCTGCGCGGGCTTGCGGGTTGCCTTGGGCGCCTCCCGCTTGGGCTCTGCAGCCTCTACCATGGTCGGCCGGAGCTCGGCCTCGGTCCCTAGGGGCTGTGTCGGGGGCATCGTGCCCTTGGGATACGGCTCATGGTGGACGTTCACCCGCACCTTGCCCGCCATCTTCAGGCCAAGCTGCCCCTCTACGATATCGTGGACCATGTCAACGATCTGGTCGGTTAGCAGACCGATGTTGACCGAGGGGCTGGTATCCAGATCGAGTTGCACCTTGACGCTCTTCCCATAGCTGCGCACCTTGGGAACGACCTTGCGCACCCCAGCGAGTTCATCGATGCGGTACTCGAGGCTATGAGAAACCGATTCCACCGCAAGCTGGGCGTCAGACTTGGCGCGAGTGCGCACACGTACGGTCTTCCGGCGCCGTTTGCGAATCTCCAGCCATAGCAGAATGACCAGCACGCCGATGGCGCCGAGCGTCGCAAGGAAGAAGGTGTTCCAGAACGCGGGATCCACAACCTGCGCCTCAAAGTACTCGAGATTGACCTGGGCCCAGGCAACAGCTTGGAGCGGTCGCACAAGCAGGAACACCGCTAGCGCTATCAGCCCCAGAAGCAGGATAACCATCACAACCCGGTTAAAGACATTCATCTGGGCCCTCCTTGTGCTCTTCTCCTACCGACCAGCAGGTCAACGATTCTACGCGCATTATACGCCTCAGGAGAGGCGCCGTCTAGGGCGCCCGCTTCTGAGCCACCAGACGAGACAGGATACCGCACAGAGGCTCATACCGGAAGGCTATCTCGTGAGAACCCGCGGGAACCTGAATCGCGCGAAACACCTTTTCGAAACGCAGGATGGCTCTGTCTTCGCCCTCAAGACACGCCCTCCAGCCTGGATAGTACAGGTCTGCCAAGACGAGATATCCATCGCTGCGAGCATCCACCCGCATGACCAGAGTTGTGCCCTCATCGGAGACGACCTTCGCTGGGATAACGTCCTCGGGTACAATGCCTTCGACCAGCATCAGCCCATCGCCCACAGCGCGTACCTGGTTCCCAGAAACCCACCAAGCTCGCGGAAAGGCGGCTGGATTCTCATAGATGACCGCATCCTCGCTACGATAGATGATGCGATGGTTGCCCACTCCAGCGCTCTGTGAGAGCAACAGCTCCGTCCCATCCTGCGAGATGAAGCGCACTTTCTCAACCCTGACATGCGCCTCGGGCAAGGCAGGCTCGATGCGCGCGGCCGTCACCCGCGTACCATCAAGCCCCGCCCAAGAGGCGAGATACGTATGTCCCTCGTGCGACCGCGGCGGAAATCCCGACCGCGCCGGGAAGCTCTCGGCGATGATCGCACGGCTATGTTCCACTTGCTCCAGAACGTCGTCCCGGTCGTACGCCCATTCGGCTGTCTCGAAACCAACTCTCAACGGCAAGGCTAGCTCCTGGCCGGCCTCCTCGCGCAGCAACAGCCTGGCCGCCAGGGTACCATCCGCTAGCGCGGCGGCATGGCTCAGGTAGGACACGACCTCAACGGACGAGATCCGAGTCGGTTCCAGATCAATCCACGTGTCGTACGGAAGCGCCGACAGCTCGTTGCGCACGTCGTATAGTTCGCTGGCCGAATCCACCGGCAAAAGCTGAGGGA
>CAYOBT010000075.1:0-8991 GCA_964402205.1 uncultured Anaerolineales bacterium | reverse complement strand
CGGGTGCCGTGCAGGAGGACCTGCTCCGCGCGGGCCTACTGCCAGACTGGAACGTGGAGCTCAATGCCCCGCTGTGCGAGTGGGTGGAGCATCGCCATTGGGAGTACAGCTGCCAGGTCGAGGTGCCGGCCGATTGGGAGGGCGAGAGCATCATGCTCCACGCCGAGGGGCTCGACTATGCCGGCTATGTCCTTGTGGATGGGCACACCGTGGGCTCGTTCATGGGTATGATGCGCCCGCAGACCTTTGACGTCACCGAATGGCTAGAACCCGGCTCTGCCCATCGCCTATCGTTGGTATTCACCGAGGCGCCACACGAACAGGGGCAGATTGGCTACACGTCCCTGTCGCGCTGGTTCAAAGCGCGCTTTGCCTATGGTTGGGATTGGTGTCCGCGTCTGGTGCCTCTGGGCATCTGGGACAGCCTCTACCTGGAGACCGTTCCTGAGGTGCATGTGGAGGGGTGTCTGCCCAACGCTACCTTGGATCCCGTCACTGGGAAAGGCAGCCTCTCCCTGAGGCTGCTGGTAGATTCTCTCTGGCCCATGCAGGCAACCTGCCACATTCGGCTGACCGGCTCCGAGGGCACCGTCTTGGAGCATGACGCCGATTGCGTCTTTGCCATGGGAGTTTCGGAGACGATGCTGACGGTGCCTGGCAGCTTTGCCGTGGAGGCGTGGTGGCCCAACGGCATGGGCGATCAGCCGCTCTACGACCTCGAGATGGCATTGCTGGACGATGAAGGCGGTGTCATCGATGCCTGGCAGGGCCGCGTGGGTTTCCGCGACGTCCAGTGGCTTCCTTGCGAGGGCGCTCCCGCCAACGCCGAGCCTTGGATCTGCCAGGTTAACGGGCGCAGAGTGTTCCTGCAGGGCGTCAATTGGACGCCCGTGCGCATGACCTACGGCTCTGTCACAAAGGAGATGTACGCCGAGCGGCTGCGGATCTACGCCGACATGGGCCTGAACATTGTGCGCGTGTGGGGCGGTGCCATGCTGGAAAAGGATGCCTTCTATGACCTGTGCGACGAGCTGGGCATCATGGTCTGGCAAGAGTTCCCGCTGAGCTCGTCCGGCATCGACAACGCACCTCCGAGCGATCCCGAGGCGTTGGACGAGTTGCGCCGCATCGCGACGTCGTACCTGTGGCGTCGCGGCGGGCACGTTTCGTGCGTCATCTGGTCCGGCGGCAACGAGCTCTTTTACGGGGAACGCGAGGATGCTACCCCCGTGGACGAGACCGATCCCGCCATCGCCGTCATGGCCGGCGTCGCCGAGCGTTTGGGTCGCAACCAACGCTTTGTCGTCACATCGCCCAGTGGCCCCAGCATGTGGTTCGACCCCGAGTTTGCAGGGCAAGGCATGCACCACGACGTCCACGGCCCCTGGCGCATGCCGACGTCCATGGAGGACTGGCGAGACTACTGGGACGCTCAGGACGCCATGCTGGTCTCAGAGGTGGGCGTGCCCTCTTGTTCACGTCTGGAGCTGCTCGAGGCCTACGCTGGCGATATGGAGCTCTGGCCGCCCAACGATGACAACCCCTTCTGGCTCTCTCGAACGCCCTGGTGGAACACCTGGGAGTTGGCCGAGGCGCACGGGTTCGACGCGGATCGTCCCGAGCTGGCACGCTATGTGGAGCTCACCAGGCGCATCCAGGCCGAGTCGATGGCGTATGTGGCCTCGAGCTGCAAGCGCCGCTTCCCCCAATGCGGCGGTGTCATCTTTTGGATGGGGCACGACTGCTACGTTTGCCCCAGCAACAACGCGATCATCGAGTATGATGGCATGCCCAAGCCGGCGGTGGCAGCTCTGCGAGAGGTGTTCCGCGACGACTGAAGGTCCGAGCGTTGATCGGATGGGCTGGCTCTGGCGCAAGGGGGGATCATGGATGATGGGGAGCGGCAAGTCGGCGTAGTGAGGCGATTGCGCGAACGTGTGCAAGGCCTCTTGCGTCGGGAGAAGCGGGAATCCCGCGAGTCGCTGGCTCTTCCGCGAATGTCCCTCTACCGGCGCGCCCACGGGTACGCTTACCTGCGCTGGCCCTATGGCTATATCGGCTCGGCCATCGGCGAAAAGCCATCCTTAAAGTGGCGTCGTCTGCTCTTTGCGCCGTTCCTGTGGCGCGCCCTGTTCCCCGAACGCTGGGGGCGCGAGTACCACGGCAAAGTAGTCCCCACCAGCGAAGCCAGCAGGTTGGTCTCCGTCAAAGAGGACGTGACGATCACCGCGCCGGAGCAGGTGATCCCACATCCCACGGCCCGCGACATCGTCCTGCGCCATCCCGACCGCATCGTGGCGCTGGATTGCCCCTGCCGGCTCTCTCGCGAGAATCCCTGCTATCCTCTGGACGTCTGCCTCATCATCGGGGAGCCTTTCGTGAGCTTTGTGCTCAAGCACCACGCCGACCATGCGCACGCCATCACCTCCGACGAGGCGTTGGAGATCCTGGCGCAAGAGGCAGAGCGGGGGCACGTCCATCATGCCTTTTTCAAAGAGGCGCTATGGGGGCGTTTCTACGCCATCTGCAACTGCTGCTCGTGCTGCTGCGGGGCCATCTCAGCGCAACGCCACGGCACGCCGATGCTGATCTCCTCCGGGTTCGTGGCTGCTCACGACCCCGATCTCTGCATCGCGTGCGGGATCTGCGCCGAGCTCTGCGCCTTTGGGGCCATCGATCTGGCGCGCGATCCGGTCGTGGACAGCGCGCTCTGCATGGGGTGCGGCGTATGCGCGTCGCACTGCGAGGCCGGCGCCATGACCCTGCAGCGAGACCTCACCAAGGCCGAGCCGCTCTCGCTGCAGGCATTGGGTATCCCCACGGACTAGGATGTGGCCGCCTCCTCGGCGCGGCGCCGCATCACCGTACGCAGGTGCTCGATGTCATCCGGTAGATAGCGCATCAGCACGGCAAAGAACGCCGCGCATAGCCCCCAGGTGACCAGTGAGATCGAGAGGATCGCCACCTTGAGCGAGGATTGGTCCGCGATGATACCCGCCAGCCACGGCGAGAGCGCGGCGCCTAGGTTCTCGATAAAGCTGTGCATCGCCATGGCCGTGCTGCGCACCTCTGGCTCGGCGATGTCCTGAACGGTGGCCGTGACGTTGGGCGCCGCTACGGACATGGCCAGCGAAGAGATGCCCAGCATCACCACAAAGATGGCGTGCTGGCCGATGGGGATATTCAGCGCGATCCCCAGCCCCACCGCGCCCACGATGACGCCGATCATGGCCGTCAGCGCACGGCCCTTGCGGTTCTTGCGGAACAGGCTGTCGCCGACGCTGCCGCCAAGGAAATAGCCTCCCGCCAGTAGCACTACCGCGATCATCATGGTAACCATGGCTTGGTTGCCGCTGAGGCCGCGCTCTTTTTCCAGGAAGCGGAACGCCCAGAAGGTCAGCACGTTCCAAGGAAAGACACCAAAGAAACCCTGGAGAAAGATGAGCAGCATGCTCTTGCGCTGGATGAGCTGCTTGGCGACGTCCATGTCAAAGCGGAAGGTCGGGATCTCGGCCAGATCGGCCATCTCGGGCTCGGCGCGACCGCGGGGCGCCTCTCGCACAAAGAAAAAGATGAGCGCGGCGACCACGATGCCCACGCTTCCCGTGAGAAAGAAGGCATACCGCCAGCCCCATTGTTGCTGGAGGATAGTGGCCAGCACCAACCCCAGCATGTAGCCGAAGGGCATGGCCGTCTGCAAGACGCCAAAGATGCGGCCGCGCAGCTTGGGCCCGAAATAGTCCGCTAGCAGGCTATAGATCCCTGGATAGCTGGAATCGTCAATGCCCGTCGAGGCGCGCGTGATCAGAAAGACGCTGTAGCGCCGCGCCAGTGCGTTGAGCCAAGTGGTTGCCCCCCACACAAAGGACGCCAGCGCCAGCAGCTTGGCGCGCGCATAGCGGTCGAAAAGATAGCCCCACAGCGGGTACAGCACGGCGGCTACCAGGATGGCCAGCGTGGAGACGGCCCCCATCTGCGCTTGGGTGATGCCAAAGTCGTCAATGATGGGGGTCGTCAGCGGACCGATCAGCAGCTTGTCTGCCTGATGAAGCAAGACAAAGAGGTAGAGGACGAACAAGACGAACCAGCGGTGTTTTGAGCGCATCCCTGTCTGCTCCTTTGGGGTAGAGTGTGGCTCTGGGACGATCGATACGATGCCCACATCATAGGCAGATTGACGCGATTTGACCAGTAGCCTATGCTTGTCGGGAGGCCCAGAGGGAGAGCATTTGGCAACAAAGGAGCGTTTGCCGTGAGAGAACGAGCCAGCGGAGTACTCTGCCACCCGACGTCGCTGCCCGGTCCCTATGGCATCGGCAGCCTCGGTCGCGAGGCCGTTGCCTTTGTCGCGTTCCTGGTACAAGCTGGCCAGACCTACTGGCAGGTGCTCCCTCTCGGACCGACGGGCTATGGCGATTCGCCGTACCAGTCATTCTCTGCCTTTGCGGGCAATCCGCTTCTTATCGATCTGGATCAGTTGGTCGAGCTGGATCTCCTCACTCCCGATGACCTCGCTGAAGCCCCGTCCTTTGGCGTGGACTCGGTGGACTATGGCGCAGTGATCGCGTTCAAGGGGGACGTCTTGCGACGGGCCAGCGGACGCCTCGCTGCCGGTGAGGTGGACGATGATCTCAAGGCAGAGCTGGACGCCTATGCTGCGCAGCAGACCGCCTGGCTCGACGACTATGCCCTGTTCATGGCGCTGAAACGCCGCTTTGACTGGGCGCCCTGGACCGACTGGGAGCGAGGCGCGGCCATGCGCGAGCCTGAGGCCCTCGCCGACTGGCGCCAACGACTGCACGACGAGGTCACGCATCAGCGCGTGGTCCAGTGGCTGTTCGACCGGCAGTGGTCCGCGCTGCGAGCCGAGGCCCACGAGGCCGGCGTGCAGATCATGGGGGACATGCCGATCTTTGTGGGGCATGACAGCGCCGACGTTTGGGCGCATCGCGAGCTGTATTACCTCGATGAGCATGGCGATCCCATCGTGGTCGCGGGTGTCCCGCCCGACCGCTTTAGCGAGACGGGGCAGCGTTGGGGCAACCCGCTCTATCGTTGGGATCGTATGGCTGAGCGCGGCTACGATTGGTGGGTGAGCCGCGTCTCTCGCGCGCTCGAACAGGTGGACCTGCTGCGGCTGGACCACTTTCGCGGATTCGCCGGGTACTGGGAGATCCCGGCCGACGAGCCCACCGCGGTCAACGGGCGTTGGGTCAAAGGGCCGGGCAGGGACGTTTTCGACGTCCTCGCCGAGCGGTTGGGCAGCCTGCCTATCGTTGCCGAGGACCTCGGCCTCATCAGCGAGGATGTTCATAGCCTGCGTGATGCGCTAGAGTTGCCTGGCATGCGCGTGCTGCAGTTCGCCTTTGGCTCCGACGCCAGCAACGAGCATCTGCCGCACAACTGCCCGGCCAACTGTGTCATCTACACCGGGACGCACGACAATGACACGTCGCGTGGCTGGTACGCCGACGCCGACGAGAAGACGCGGCATCGCTTTCGCATGTACAGTGGCAGCGATGGCTCTAGCCCGTCCTGGACCATGATCCGCCTGGCGATGACGTCGGTGGCCGATGTGGCCATCCTGCCGTTGCAGGACGCCCTCTGCCTTGGTAACGAGGCGCGCCTGAACTTTCCCGGCAGAGCCTCGGGCAACTGGACCTGGCGCTGCCCGCCCAATGCCCTCACCGACGAGCTGGCGGCGTCGTTGCGGGAGCAGGCCCACGCGACGGGCCGTTGGTGGCCGGAGGGCAACGAGCCCAAGGGCAAAAAGCCGCTCGAGTTGGATTACGGCGATCCCCTGGCCTAGCCGTCCAGGAGGGTGCGCAGGTAGGGCACGGCCTCGGCGTGTACCGCTCGCGGGTCATCCTGGCCGCAGTACTCGAGTACGATCCAGCCCTGATAGTGGGTCGCCTTGGCGACGGCCACGATCTCGTCCATGGGGACCTTTTCCGGGCAGCCGTTGGTAAGCGTGTCGACCTTGATGTGCAGATTCCCGGCGCCTGGCAGGTAGCGCTCGGCGGCGTCGAGGACCTGCTGGCGCTCGGCGTTTGTGGGCTCCCGGCGAAAGTAGCCGCGTACGACGTTGGTGGGATCGGGGTTGGGCACCAGGTTCGGGCTGCCCACGTCATCCATCAGGCGAAGCAGCCCGTCGATGTCCGACACCACCGAGCTGTGGTTCTCCAGGCAGCAGACCACGCCCAGCTCCTCGGCGACGGGCATCACGCGGCGGTAGGCGTCCACGACGCGAGCGCGCTCCACGGAGGGGTCCTGTCCCTCCTGGTGGTAGCCCGTGAACACGTTCAAGCGAGACACGTCGGTCAGTCGAGCGACGGCTAGATAGTCGAGGAAGCGTGCGATCTCTTGGCCGCGCTCGCCGGGATCTGCCTTGCCAAAGTCGTTGCCGGCGATGATGGTCGAGATGCCCAAGCCTCGCTCACGTGCCAGCTCGGCTATCCATACGTACTGCTGCCCAAGGCGATTGCGGTCCAGGTAGCCAAAGTGCACTTCAAAGCCATCGGCGCCAGCGGCCTTGGTCTCGTCGGCGAATTCCGGCCAGGACATCCCTTCGGCAAAGGCCGCGCGATATCCCCAAGAGCTGACGGCGATCTTGTTCGGCGAGGTTGGCATGGTCGCCTCCTTCTAGCTGAACCACGGGCTCGAGACGGCCCGACGGACGTTGATCTGATCGATGATGGCGTTGCCCGGTTGCTGAATGAGGAACATGGCGATCCGGGCCACCTCGTCTGGGGTCATGAGCACCGAGGTGTCGAGGTCGGGGCGCGCCTTGGTCACCAGATCGGTGTCCACGCCGCCAGGGCAGAGGGCGTGCACACGGATGCCCTCGGGCTGCAGCTCTTGCGACAAGACCTTGGTCAAGCCCATGAGGGCATGTTTCGACGCAGTGTACGCGCCTTGATGGACATAACCCTTGACGCCCACCACCGAGGCGATGTTGACGATGCAGGCTTGACCGTCGCGGGTGAGCAGGGGGACGGCTTCTCGGCACACCAGAAAGGGCCCCCGGGCGTTGACGGCCATGACGCGATCCCAGTCGTCTGTAGACGTCTCGGCGATGGGTGCAAAGACGCCGATGCCGGCGCAGTTGACCAGCACGTCGATGCGGCCCCAGGTCGCCTTGATCTGCGCCATGGCCGACTGGACCTGGGCCTCATCCGAGACGTCGGTGACAAGGGGTAGGGCCTGCACGCCATGGGCCCGCGCTCCCTCGGCCACCGCCTCGAGATCGGCTTCTGAGCGCGCCAGCAAGCCCACGTCGGCGCCTTCTTTCGCGCAGGCCATGGCGATAGCCTCGCCGATGCCCCGGCTGGCGCCCGTGATGATGGCTACCTTGTTCTGAAGGGACATACCGGCCACGATGCTCCTTTCCGCGTTCGCCGTGCACACACCGGTGCGATGGTAGCACCGGGGCGTGGCTCGGTCAACCGCCACGGTCGTATGGGTAGGCCGCTGTGTCTTGGTATCCGTGGGGCGCTTGTGTATTATGGTGTCGCATACTCTGCTGTCGGGCCCAGCGAGAGGGAGCGATCGATGTTGCAACAACTGCTGCGAATCGTCGCGGAATCTGATGTGCAGAGCGTCCGAAACCTGGCGCAGGCACTGGATGTCACCCCAGCTCTGGTGGAGGGAATGCTAGAGCGGCTCGAGCGCGAGGGCTATCTGGAGCGCCAGACCATCGGCTGCGAGCCGTCGGCCTGCGAGCACTGCGCATATCGTGGCTATTGTGGCACCGAGGGGCGGAGCTTGGGCGTGCGCGGTTGGCGCCTGACCGAGAGCGGCAAACGCGCGGCGAGCCGAGCTTAGGCGCCAAGTAGAGGGGCAGCGTGTGACGCGACAACCATCCACGTTCATACGACCAAGGGCGTCGCGGAGGCGGCAGCGTTGGTTGGCCTGGATGCTCGGCCGGTGCCGTAGCGTGCTGGCGGAGCGCTATGGCGATGCGCGCGCGGAGCGTATTGCGCGTGGCGCGCAGGACGCGCATCGCGCGTTGCTGCCGACGCTCCCACCTATCGCGTTGGGGCGGGATCCCATGGCGCCTCTGACCCTGGCGACGACCTGGGGATTGGCGCTCTATCTGGGCTCGCGGCCAGAGGGCGGCACCAGCGAGGACGTGGGGTGGGTGCTGGTGACGTGCCTGGAGCGCGTCTATGCGGGCGTCCCCGCGTGCCTGCGACGGTTGGCGGGCGCGGCGTTCATGAGCGCCCCGTCGCGTTGGATCATCACGGCGCTGGGGAGGCGTTCGCAGCGTCGTGGGCTTCCCTACACCTTTGTGTGGCGCGTGCCGGCTGACCAAGAGCACAACGCCGACCTGGCCATCGACTACCTCCAGTGTCCCATCAACAAGCTTCTCCGCGAGAACGGGGCCGGCGACCTGGTGCCCTACTTTTGCCAGACGGACTATGCCACGTTTGGGGCCCTCGGGTTGGGCTTTCGCAGGACGGGAACGCTGGCGTGGGATTGCTCCCATTGCGACTTTCGCATGTGGCGCAAGGGAGAGGCCGACCCTTCATGGCCACCGCGCTTTGTTGAGCGGCACTGCGGTCGCCGGAGCGAGGCTGCACCGGATGTCCAGGGAGGACATCCGTGAGCGATCGCGATTCGGAGCTCTACCAAGCCATCCTGCAGCGCCGATCGACGCGGCGATACGATCCGCGGCCACTGGATGATGGACTGGTCGACCGCATCGCGCGGTTGGCTCCCGAGGCACGTCCTCTGGCCGAGGGCAATGCCTTTGACTGTCGGCTCGTGCGCCGTGCTGAGGAGGAGGACCTGAGCGCCTTCCTGGGCATGTACGGCGCGCTGGTATCGGTGCCGCATCTGCTGGTTCCCCATATCGTTGGTGGACGCCATGCGTTGATGGACCTGGGCTTTCGCATGGAGCAAGTGGCCGTGCGTCTCACCGCGATGGGGCTGGCGAGCTGCTTCATCGGGGCGCTGAGCAGCGTGGAGGCGGTGAACCGTCGCTTTGGT
>CAYOBT010000074.1:0-9044 GCA_964402205.1 uncultured Anaerolineales bacterium | reverse complement strand
GGTTATCGGGCGTGTGGCGGATGGTGGTGGGCCTCAGCAGGACGTCGTTCCGACGTTTGCTGGCCGAGGGCGGGCTCACCGTGGCTTTGCTACTAGGTTGGGTCATGCTAGTGGCCTTGCTCTGCGCCATCCCTATCTACTCGGACGCCGTCAATCAGCGCCTGCTCGCCCGTGAGCTGGCCCGCACTTCTTGGGGTGGCCCCGCCTATGGCTTTCAGTTCGTGTATGGGGGCGGCTCTACGACGGGACCCGACTTGGCCACCTATGAGGCTGCCCGCGCCTATTTGGGCGACGGCGAGGGGGGTGGCGCCGCGCGCGATCTGGGCCTGCCCCGCGAGGCGCTGATCCACTATGCCCAGAGCGACACGCTGCAGGCCTACCGTCTGGAGGGCGAGGCCTCCACGCGTGACCAGCTCCTGGGCGTGGTCAAGCTCGGGTTCTTGCAGGGCATGGAGGACCAGGTTCTGCTCACCGAGGGGCGCCGCCCCGACCCCGCGTCCAGCGCGCCTGAGGTGCTCCTGAGCCAGACCTATGCTAACGAGATCAACCTACGCGTTGGCGAGGAGCTGCTGCTCTTCCGTCCCGACAGCCCGGCCCTGGAGCGCGACGACGTCTTGGGCGAGCGCGAGCTGGTAGTGCGCGTCGTGGGGACGTGGGCGCCTCAGGACGAGGACGCGGCCGCTTGGTACATATCCGCGCACCGGTTTGAGCGGGTGCTCCTGATGGACCCATCGGCCTATGTGAGGCTCGCCGAGCGCGAGCAGCTGGTGGCGCCGTTCCATAGCCTGGGCTGGTACGCGGTGTTTGACGGTAGCCGCGTCCACGCGTCGCAGGTGCCGACCTATCTCCGACGGATCACCGAGGTCGAGGCGCGCGTCGTGAGCATCTTGCCAGGGCTGGTGCTGGGCGAGTCGCCCGTCGTGGCGCTGGAGCGCTTTCAGCGCGATGCCGCCGCCCAGATGGTGCGGCTGTTTGGTTTCTTGCTGCCGTCTTTGGGGCTGGTGATCTATTTCGTGGTGCTTGTGGCTAGCGGAGCGGTCCAGCGCCAGCGACTTGAGATCGCCATGCTCAAGAGCCGGGGGGCCAGTGTGGCGCAGGTGGCGCTGACCTATGTGCTGCAGGCGGGCGTGCTCGCCGCGGTGTCGCTGGCGGTAGGGCCGATGGTCGGGCGGGCGCTCGCCGAAGCGGTCGGGGCGACACGGGGATTCCTCGCCTTCGGCACGCGAGAGCCGTTACAGGCGATGTTGACGCCGCAGGCACTGCAGTACGCGGTGGTGGGCGTCGCGGCAGCCAGCCTGGCGACGCTGATCCCCGCCCTGACGGCGGCCCGCCAGACGGTTGTCGTGGTGCGGCAGCAGCGCGCGCCCTCCCAGAGGCCGCTCTGGCAACGACTCCACCTCGATCTGATCTTGTTTGGCGTGGCGGCCTATGGGCTGTATGTGCTGCGCTCGCGCGGCTACCTGGTGGAGCTCGACCGCGAGGCCACCACCACCACGTTGAGCGATCCCGTGACGTTTCTGGTGCCGGCTTTGGTCATGGCGGCGGCAGGGTTACTGGCCGTCCGCCTGTTCCCCCTCTTGGTGCGAGGTCCTTCCTGGCTTGTGAAGCGGACCCGCAGCGTCAGCCTGATGCTGTCCCTCAGCAACCTCAGCGGCAGCTCCAAGGCGTACGCAGGGTTGCTTCTGACGCTGGCTCTCACCACGGCGCTGGGTGCCTACACGGCGTCGGCAGCCCGGACCATGGACCGCAATCAGGCCGACCAGATCGCCTACCAGGTGGGGGCCGACATGGTTCTGCGCGAGTCGCAGGCCGGTGGCGAGGGGGGCGGCATCGCTTGGGAGGGCCTGACCGCTGCCGGTAGCGGCGGAGCGACGAGCTGGTCCGCGTATCCCGTGGAAGGTCACCTGGAGGCCGAGGGGGTGCAGGCTGCCACACGCGTGGGCAAGTGGCCCGCGCTGCTACTCGAGAGCCGGCCCCAGGTCAGTGGCACGTTGCTTGGTGTGGATCGGGCCACCTTTGCCGAGGCGGCCGTGTTCCGCGACGACATGGCGCTGGCATCGCTAGGCGCGCTCATGAACGCGTTGGCCATGAACCAGGACGGCGTCATCGTCACGCGGGGCGTTCTCGAGCAGAGTGGGTTTCGGCTGGGGGATCGGGTGCGCCTGAGCATCCGTTTGGGCGAAACCGAGGCTGTGGTGCTGCCCGTGGCTATCGTGGGAGTGGTGGAGCTGCTGCCGACGATCTATCCGCCTGAGGAGCAGGGGTTTGTGTGCAACCTGGACTATCTCGCGCAGCAGGCGGGTCAGGAGCTGCCCTTCCGCGTGTGGCTCGAGACGGACGTGCGTGTGCCCGCCGAGGAGATCGTTGAGCGCGTCACGGCTGAGGGTTACAACGTGCTTGGCTGGACATCGTCACACGAGATGATCGCCGAGGCGCAGAGCGTGCCCGAGCGGACGGGTCTATATGGCTTCCTATCGGTGGCCTTTTTGGCGACGGTGCTGCTGAGCATGTTGGCCCAGGTCCTCTATGCGCTGCTGGACCTACGGCGGCGGCAGGTGCAGCTCGGGATGGCGCGGGCATTGGGGCTCGGCCTGGGGCAGCTCGCCGTGGCCTTGGTGTCCGAGCTGGTCATCGTGACCACGGCCGGTATCGGGGTGGGCGTGGTGGCGGGGGTCGTGTCGAGCCGCGCTTTTCTGGGCTACTTGCAAGTAGGCTACTATGCCCGCGATCTGGTGCCGCCCTTTGAAGTGGTTGTGGCATGGGGGGATATCGCCTGGGCGGCGGGCGCGCTGGCGATCATGTCGCTGCTGACGACCGGCGCCATCGTGTGGCATCTGGTGCGGATTCGGGTGTTTGAGGTGCTCAAGCTCGGCGAGGTGTACGCTTAGGGAGCAGAGACCGCGCCGCGGACGGCGTTAGCTAGCGCCGCAATGCGTGCCGGGGCAGCCCTCCGGTCCCCACGACAGACGCAGGAGAGGGTGGCCGTCCGGAGCCTCTCCCCCATGCGGACCATGGGGGAGAGGTTTGGAGAGGGGGCGGTGTTGGATGCGGGCCACGTCCGTGACCTGGACGACCAACCCCGCGCCCGTGCGGGCCCCTTCCAGACGCCGCCCATCGCGTTAGCCGTGCTCTGGCCCCTATGGCAGACGCCGGGCGAGCTCTCCCATATCGCCCACGACCTCGATGCCAGCGCACCGCCCCTCGTCATCGAGGATTACTTGCTCCCTGGTACCTTGGCGCCGCGACAGGCGCACCTGGATCCGCCCCGTGAGCGTTTCCGGGACGCGAGGCAGCATGTCGCCTTCCATCGGGCCATAGAGCAAGGGTACGTCGTGGCCAGTTCCCGTGGGCGCACCATGCGCTTCGATCTCTAGGCGATAGGTGCATCGCTCGCGGCGCACGTGGCGCTCCAACGTCAAGCGTGCCTTTCTTTCGGCCGCTTTCAGGGCCGTCACGCGCGCGCCGCTGTATGTGGTGAACCGGTGCAGGCGACCACCGTGCCACAGCGCCACCAGATACCCGGAGAAAGCCACCCCGAGGTAGGGCACCAGCGCCACCGAAGCCGAGAGCGACGAGCCCTGGGCGCTCATGTGGTTGGTCTGCATCCAGATCCATGCTCGCGGAAAGCCGCGCCCCCAATCCTTCTCGATATAGCCCCGTCCCCCAGTATAGTCGACAATTGCATCGCCAAGGCTCAGCGTGCCGCGGATCTCGTGATCAAAGCTCAGGATGCCGTGGCGACACTCCATGCCTGGGAGATAGGCAAAGGGCCCCATGGCGCCGGGGGAAAGCAGCGTCACGGGCCAGGGGGATAGCTCCCCGAAGGTCAGGTCGCCTGCGATATACCCCAGGGGTGTGTCTACGTCCAGGTGGATGCCATCCAGACCAAAGGTACTCTCTCCCACCCGGACCCGCATGGCGCTAGTGCTGGCCTCCCAGGCATCCATCGCGAAGGGAACATAGGCATAACTGCCGTCGCGCCCGTCGAGCACCTGGACGAAGCAACGGTTCGCGCTGTGCGAGCCATCTGCCTTGGCAAACACGCCAGGGATGATGGCTAGGGGACGGGAGTGGTCTGGGTCCACGAGCTTGTAGTACCAGCCCTCGAACCCGTGGGGTCGTGGCAAGCCATGGTAGCGCTCCGGGTGCATCAGGTTGGCAGGTGTCATGGGCCGACTCCTCGAGAGGGCGGAGGTGACGACGTAGGGCTGCCGGGCCCCTACTCGGCGTTGAGCTCGTCTAGGATGCCCAGCAGCTCCTCATTGGACGGGATGTCACTCATGCTGTGGCCATAGTGCACGTACCGTGCCATGCCCTCCTTGTCCACGATCACCTGCGCGGGCATGCGGCCCATCTTGAAGAGCTTAATCTCTTGACCGTACAGCCTGAGGACGGTGTGATCGGGATCGGGCAGCCCCACGAAGGGCATCTCGTGTTCCTCCCAGTAGCCGACAAAGGCCTCGCGCTCCTCCGGGCCCACGGCGATGATCTCTGCGTCGCGGTCCTGGTATTGGGCATAGTCCTGGCGCAACTGCGCCATGTGCCGGCGGCAGAAAGGTCAAGAGAAACCGCGGTTGAACACGAGCAGCACGTGCTTGTCCCCGCGATAGTCAGCGAGGCAGATCTCGCGTCCTTGGGCGTCTTCCAGGCAAAAGTCGGGCGCGGGCTTGCTGATCTCGACGCGAGCCATGGGCACCTCCTGGCGCTACAAGTAGATGACGTCGGGGGACTCGTCGTGGCTGGGAGCCAGCCAGTCTATCGTTTGCACAAAGAGCTTCTGGAAAGGCGTGCTCAGCCAGACGTCCGACGTGTGGCCCAGGGCGATGTGGGCGACGCGACCTTTTCCCTCTTGACGCGTCCAGACCATCGGATAAGCCACGCCGCGATCGATGGCTACCATGAGCACGACGACGTCCTCATTGTACGCTTGCATATAGAGCTCATCGCGCACGCAGAACGCCTCAATGTCCTTGGTGATCGGGTGCTCCAGGCGCATTGGATAGACGGCAAAAGTGTGCAGCGGGGGATGCTCCACAAAGACTGCCCCGTTGAGTTGGGCAAGCTCGGGATTGGGCTCGCCGCTAACGGTGGCCGAGTGGAAGGGCAAGTAGCCCCCGCCGGAGCGCACAAAGGCCGCCAGCGCCTCGGTCTGGGCGTCGGTCATGCGCTCTTGACTCGTATCGTCGTGGTCCGGGCGATGCCTGCCGAGGCAGGTGTTGTTGATTACCAGATCATAGCGCCCCTGGTCCAGCGTGAGGAGCATGTCTAGGTCGTAGGTGGCGTCGAGTCGGTACCCATGGTCTTTGAGCAGCGGACGGATGGACGCCTCAAAGCCATCGAAATCGTGATAGGTACCTCCCGAGAGCAGCAGAATACGTAGGTTACCCATCGCGCCTCCCTTGCCACACGCTGCCGGCTCTCTCGGCATATCCATAGCCAAACCTAGGAACGAATCAAGCTTAGCGCGCGTTCCAGCGGTGGTCAAGACCGCCGGGTTTGTAGCTGCCCGGCCTTGACGCTCCCAGTGCGCGGCCCTACACTCGACGCACCTACCAAGGGGCTGCCGATCGCCCCAGCCTCAGTTCCGGGAGAGATTCTGATGAGCGAACGACCTGCCCCGGGTCTCACGAGACGTGCGCGAACCCACATCGAGCGCACCTGCGACGTGCTCGTCATCGGCGCCGGAGTTGCCGGCGTCTGCGCGGCTATCCAGGCCGCACGCCTCGGTTCCTCTGTCATCCTGGCCGAGATGGACGCCGTTCTTGGCGGCAACTCCGGACCGAACCTTGGCATCCACGTCTCGGGGGCGCACAGCTTCCACCCCTACGCCGGCGAGACAGGCATCATCGACGAGCTGGAGGCCCATGCCGCTGCCCATGGCGCCAAGACGTGCTCCTACGGCATGCACTATAACATCTCGCGGCTATGGGAGGCCGAGCTGGCCACGGCCCTCGATCAGGCCGGCGTCACCGTCCTCAAGCGCCATTATGCCCGCGAGCCCATCATGGAGGGCGACCGCATCGCTGGCGTGATGCTGGAAGACCTCGGAGCCTATGCCACGTGCGAGATCCACGTGCGCCATGTCGTCGTGGACGCTTCGGGCGATGGCCAGATCGCTTTCCTCGCGGGCGCTGACTATGCCAGGGGTCGCGAAGGCAAGGATGTGTACGGCGAGCGCAGCGCTCCCGACCAGAGCGACAACGAGACCCTCGGCACAAGCATCACCGCCCTGGTGCGCAAGGCGAGTGCTCCGGTGTCGTTCGCGCCGCCGCCGGGGACACCATCGTTTGAGCCGGGCTATGGCTTTGGCGGCTATGACGATCAGGGCGATTGCCTCTATGCACACTCGTCTTGGCACCCCGATGCCGAGCAGTGCTTCCTCTGGCATACCGAGTCCGGTGGCGAGCGCGACACCATCGCCGACGAGCACGCCATCTATGAGGAACTGCTGCGGCAGCTCTACAGCGTCTGGAACCACATCAAGAACGAGGCCCACGCCGAGGAGGCTCGCAACTGGGAGCTCGTTTGGGTGAGCCCCAAGGCGGGCAGGCGCGAGAGCCGACGGTTCGTGGGCGACTTGGTGCTGACGCAGACCGACGTCGAGGCGGGGCGCGCTTTCCACGACGCCGTCGCCTATGGCGGCTATGCCGTGGATATCCATCACCCGGCGGGGAAGGACCTGCGCCAGGCAGAGGTCCAGTTCTGCTCCGTGCCGCCGCTTTACAGCATCCCCTTTCGTTGCCTCTACTCGCGCAACGTCCCCAACCTGCTCTTGGCTGGGCGCCACGTCAGCGTCAGCCACCTGGCTTTGGGGACCGTCCGTCTGCAGAGGACCCTCGGGGGCGTGGGGCAGGCCGTGGGCGTGGCCGCGGACCTGTGCCGGCGGCACGCGTGCTGCCCTCGGGACGTGTACGGCCATCATGTCGACGAGCTTCAGCAGACCCTCCTGCGCGAGGATGGCACCATCCTCAACGTGCCCAATGCCGATGCCACGGACCTCGCCCGCGTCGCGCAGGTGACGGCTAGCAGCGAGGAGCGCCACGGCCCCCATCGGCTTACCGACTGGACGCCGCTGGACCGCGTGGTCGGCGTGATGCTTTGGGATTGGGACGAGCGTGTCGATGCCGCCAGGCTCTACCTACGGAACGAGGGCGACGTCGACCGCGTGGTGCGCCTGGAGCTCAAGCGCTATGCCCCCGATCGTGCCTACAAGCTTCCCCACGAGACGCGCGTTGTCCTGGATGACGAGCCTTCCAACCGCATGGAGTGGGGCAACATGCCCGATGTGGGCGCCTACGCGCGGGTGGCCGAGGCCGAGGCCGTCGTGCCGGCCAGCCATGAGGGGTGGGTGAGCTTTGCATTCGATGGCGTCGCTCTGGAGCCCAAGGACCCCACCAGCGACGAGGCTTGCTATGCGTTGCTGGCCGATGCGTGCGACGGCGTGGCCTGGGGACGCGATTCCTGGCGCTATGACTATGTCCGGCGGTGCGCTCTTGATGCAGGCACGGCGGCGTTCCAGATCTGGCCCGATGCCCAGCTCTTTGCGCTGGAGCCCGCGCCGCTCTATGGCGAGGCGGTCAACGTCGTCAACGGGTGGAATCGGCGCTTCAGCACCAATCCCGTCAACATGTGGCTCAGCGACGTGGACCAGCCGTTGCCCCAGTGGATCGCGCTGCAGTGGGAAGAGCCGCAGCGCTTTGACGTAGTGCAGATCACTTTTGATACCATGCGTCGCGGCTATCGCAAGATGCCCATCAACACGGTGGAAATGGGCGCGTCTGGCATGTGCGTCCGCGACTATGACCTGGAGGTCCACGAGGTCGGCGCCGCGGATGGCGAGGAATGGCACCCCGTCCACGCCGAGCGCGGCAACTATCTGCGGCATCGCGTGCATCGTCTGCCAGAGATCCAAGAGACCGACGGCCTGCGCTTGGTGGTCCGGGCTACTAACGAGATCGGCTGGCAAGTGCGCATCTATGAGGTGCGGGTGTACCTGGAGAGCTGAGGCCGGGATTCCACGTCAAGCGCCCGGCGATGCCACCTGGCGTCGTGCCCGGCCAAGGCGATGCGTTGCCAGGGCGAGCTCTGCGCGCTGAGGTCGCTCGTACGCGACCTGCCAGAGGCCCTCGGCAAGCGTTGCAGCTGCGCCGGGGTTCACCAGCGCTCGAGCTGCGCGTGACATGGCTGCGTGCATCGGAGGCGAACGCAGGATGTGGCGAACGGCTGCCGCTGTGTCCTTTGGTTTGGGGGCCCAGACGCCGGCGCCGTTCGCAGTGACCCAGTCGGCCGTGCCGGCCTCTTGCCCGCGAAGCTGGGTGTGGAGCACCAGCGGCAGCCCCATCACCAGGGCCTCGCAGACGGTGTTCGGCCCGGATTTGGCCACCATGAGGTCGGCTGCGCGCATCCATTGCGGCATGTCGCGTACATACCCCTTGACTAGCATCGAGTCGCCCGCGCCGATCGCTGCCAGCTCGCGCTGGAGCTGATGGTTTCTGCCGGCAATGGCTACGATCTGGGCCTCGGGGACGCTGCGAGCGAGCTCCTCGGCTGTCCGCTTGGCCATGCCCATGCCATCACCTCCCGCGGTCAGCAGCACAACGGGGCGATTCGGGGCTAGGCCGAGCTTCTCACGGACCTGATCGATGGGCAGGCTCAGCGCTCTGCGGAACCCCGGTCGAATCGGCATGCCTCCCAACACCTCAATCCGCGTGCCAGGGGCTCCCTGCGCCATGGCGCTGCGGCGCGTCACATCGAGAGGCACATAGCAGCGGTGGAGATCGGGTGTCCAAAACGCTGCGTGCACCTGGACGAGGTCCACGGCAACGCCCACGAGAGGCGTGGGGCGACGCAACTCGCGCAGTGCCCGACCGAGCGAGTGGTTGGGGATGGGGTGAAAGCTGGCGATAGCGTCGGCCGGGTGACGCCGCAGAAAACGCAGCATCGCCTTGCGCAAGGTTGGCCAGATGGCAGTCTCCAGGGTGCGGTAGGCGCGTGGGCCGTCGGTGAGATGGTAGAGCGCTCCCCAGGGCACGCTGTTCAGCCGC
>CAYOBT010000073.1:7134-9083 GCA_964402205.1 uncultured Anaerolineales bacterium | reverse complement strand
CTGATCATCAAGATCGAGTCGCCGGGGCCTGTCTTCTACTCGCAGACAAGGGTTGGGCTTGACGGCAAGCCCTTCAAGATGCTCAAGTTTCGCTCGATGCGGGTCGATGCAGAGGCGGACACGGGCGCCGTGTGGGCTGCCAGCGATGATCCCAGGCGAACGCGCGTGGGCACACTGCTGCGCAAGCTCTCGCTTGACGAGCTTCCCCAGCTTATCAATGTTCTCGTGGGTGAGATGAGCTTGGTGGGGCCCCGACCAGAGCGTCCCATCTTTGTGGAGCAGTTCCGGCAGGTGGTCCCACGCTATATGGAGCGCCATCAGGAAAAGGCAGGGGTGACAGGTTGGGCGCAGGTGAACGGTCTGCGCGGGAACACGTCGATCGTCGAGCGGACCAAGTATGATCTCTACTATATAGAGAACTGGTCTTTGCTCTTTGACCTCAAGATCATGCTTCGCACGATGGTGAACTCTCTCCGCGGCGACAAGAACGCCTACTAGGGGCTCGAGGCGCCTGCCTGTCTAGATGCGCGCGATGAGCTCGCCTCGCCTGAAGGTTCTTGCTCCCAGCCACACGAGGGCAACGCCTAGTCCCCCGGCTATGATGGTGGCGAGAAGGATCACTCGGGACCCAAAGTAGAAGGCGCCCGCGAGTTGCCCTACCACTAGGATCACCACCGGAAGCACCAGGGCGCCCGAGGCCTGCTGAGCGCCTGTCACAGTCTTGGCTTTCGACGAGATGAGTACCGTGACGCCCAAGCCAAAGAGTGCACAGGCCGGCGCCAGAAGTAGCACCATCAGGATCCAGGCGGTGTCCGGAAAGAAGACACCGCCCATTGGCCCATAGCCGGCAGCGTTTACCACAACCACGTTCAGTGCAAACGCGGCGAGGCCTAGGCCAGTTGCGGGCACCAGCGCCGCTAGAACCTTCCCTGCAAAGAGCTCGCCCTCAGAAACTGGCGTGTAGAGCAGAGGCTCCAAGGTGCCACGTTCGCGCTCGCCGGCAAAACTGTCCGAGGCGACAATGCTGGAAAGCATAATGGGCAGAATCAGGAACATAGGGGCAAAGACGTGGGTTGTCGCGAGATAGATCCATTGCTGTGTGGGATCCATCTCCATCAGGCGTTGCCGAATGCCGTCGGGCAGGGCCGTGAGCATGGCCCCAAAGTCTTCTGCCATCATCTCCCCGCTGGCAAACTCGGCGGGGGCAAGGCGAGGGACGAGCACCAGGCCGAGTGGCAGCAACACCATGAGAAAGACAGGGACGACGATCATCGGCACCCAGACCATGCGGTTGGTTCGCACGATGTGTATGTCCTTCCACATGATGGCGCGGACGACTTGCCAGTTCATCCGTCGGTTCCCTCTCCGCGCGCTCCAGAGGGCTCTTGCTGGATGCGAAAGTAGAGATCGGCCAGCGACCACGCTTTTGGCGTGACGCCATAGATGGGAGTCTCACTGGCGACAAGGGCCCTGACGATGGACGGGATACGCTCACGTGAGGGGACACGGACGCGCACGCCAGAGTCAGTGCGCTCGCACTGATCGGCGCCGGCGGCTCGGAGTTGCTGGAGCACACCGTCACCGGCAGGGCCGCCAAGATCCATGTTCACCCAGACGCCATCCCAGAAACGTCGGGCGAGCTCCTCGGGCCGACCTACCGCGCGCAAGAGCCCACCCTCGATCACGCCGACGCGTTGGCAGAGACGTTGTGCCTCGTCCAGATTGTGTGTGCATAGGAAGATGGTCCTGCCAGCCTGCCCGCTCAGCGCCTGGATCATCTCGTGTACATCGAGCGCGGCCTCGGGATCTAGTCCAGACGTTGGTTCATCCAGAAAGAGAAGCTCTGGCTCGTGGAGGATGGCTCGAGCGATGGCCAGCCGTTGGCGCATACCCTTGCTATAGCCACCAGTTCGGCGATCAGCTGCTTTCGCAAGCCCGAATCTCTCAAG
>CAYOBT010000073.1:0-7034 GCA_964402205.1 uncultured Anaerolineales bacterium | reverse complement strand
GTGGTCTTGCCGGCTCCGTTGGGGCCTAGGAAGGCGAACACCTCTCCCCGCTGCACAACCAAGTCGAGCGAGTCGACTGCAAGCTGGGGACCGAAGCTTCGAGAGATGCCTTCACACCGGATCGCTCCCACGGCCTACTCGCTCCCAACACGGGCTGGGTTGGCTGCATCTTGGCTGTATGGCAACCCGGGCAATGGCACGGGGACGTAGCTGCCGTTGAGCCAGAAGCCTGCCCCGGCGAGGCGCCACGTCGTTGGGGCCATCGTGTCGGAAGGCTCCATTCGTATCAGACCCGTTTGCCCCGGCTCAAGCCGGGAGATGTAACCCGTCGCCGCGACGGATGCCCCACCGGCTTCCTCTTGCCATCCCCAGACCTCCAACGGGACGCCTCGCGCCGTCCGGTTGCCGACGTTGGTCACTCTGGCAAGGATGATTTGCCCAGTTGGTGATGGGTACAGCTCTAGCGTCTCGATAGCTAGTTGGGGACCGACGACCATCGCCTCAACAGTGTGGCGGGCCAAGCGGTAGGTGTGTCCTGCGCGGACCATGGCGACGCCGTCGATTCGCCACGGGCCCACTCGGTCAAAGACTGGACCATTGCGTATCACCAAGGTGTGCTTCTGGTCGGCTGCGAGGCGGATAGGTTCGCCCAGTGTGGCCTGCCAACTCCCGCCGGCGGGGCTTGTGCCCCAGACGAGCAGATCGTCGGCCTGAAGCATCTGATTCCCTGCTAGGAGCACCACCGCGATCTCGATGGGGGCGCCAATGGAGGCTGGTGACGCAAAGGACAAGGATGCCACCAAGGTGGCAAGCGGTTGTACGACCAGATTTCCTTCGATAGGAAGATCGCATGCGCGGAGAGCTGTGTCGTAACGCACGCCGCGTATCTGCCAGACGCCCGCCAAATCGGGGTACGTGCGCAATGCGACGGTTCGGAGGCTACGCGCTGGAAAGCGCCAGAGTCCTTCCGCGTCGACAAACCGCGTCTCGCCGACGGGGCTCTCGAGCATTACCTGGAGAGCTGTGACCTCGAGAGAGCGGTCGCCCTCGTTACGCAGAGGCAGAATCAAGAGGCCCGACTCTCCCAGCTCGATGGGCGAGGATAGTGGTCTTGCTTGCTCGTCTGAGACCAGCATGCCAGTGCAGCCGCCGTTCACGATCAGAGCATCGACCTGGAGCGAACTGGTAGGGCGGCCAAAGAGCTTGGTGAGGCGCGTCGGATCGGGGCTCTGCCAGGTACCGTCTTCGCGCACGAGTATCTCCACATGCAGATGGCTTGCCGAGACGCCGGATGCGCCTGCGTAGCCTAGGAGCTCCCCAGCGGTGACCTCGCGGGTCTCGGTAAGCTCATCTCGAAGATGCGCAAGGCGGATGAGCCAGCCGTCTGCAGTCTCTAGATCGACATAGTTGCCGAGGGTGGTGCTCAGGGGGCGGTCATCGCGAGCGAACCGGGCAATGCCGTCGACCGGCGCGTATACAGGGACGCCGGTAGGCAGGCCAAAGTCATAGGCGATACCTGTGGCCTTGCCGTTGGTCCAGTGGTCCTTTGGGCCCCACGTGACGCGGTAGGCATCGCCGGTATGCCAAGGCAGCAGCCAGTCGCCGGGGCCCTCATAGTCCGGGCTTTCGGCTTGGACCACATGCTTTGGCAAGATGCCGGCCAGGCAGGTCGCCATCAGGGCGATCACGGCCAGCGAACGTAGCAGGTAGCGTCTCGTTCCTAGCGACATATCAACACCGGGAACCATGCTTGGCGCAGGACGCGGTCCACCGTGCTACCAAGGAATGCCTTGAGCAGCGGTTGGTGACCGTATCCGCCCATCAACAACAGGTCTGCCTGCTCTTCCTGGATCACCTGGAGCAGCGCTCCATGCGGTTCGCCATCCACAATTTTGCCCTCGATCTGGGATTGCCCTGCCTCTGCAAGGTAGGCCAGGGCGCTATCGAGCGTGGCCTGACTGCTTCGGCCCGTATGCACCGTGACGACAAGCCCCGCAACGTCCCAGCACGTTACAATGTGACGGAACACAAACAGGGCCTCGCGCGCTTTGGGGCTTCCATCGAAGGCCAAGACGGCACGCTTGGGCACACGGATGGCAGTGCCAGGCACGGCCAGGACGGGGCGAGCGCTCTGCTCCGCCACTACCTGAAAGATCGTGCCAAGAGGGCTCTCTGCCATGCGGCCGTGTTGGCGACGTTGGTTGATGACTACCAGATCATTCCAGCGTGCCCGTTCGACGATCTCACGCGCAGGATCCCCAATCGACCAGGATGTCGTATAGTTTACACCAAGGCTCTCGCAGCGGAAGGCGAACTCTTCCAACAGAGCCGTGGTACGACGATGCTCATCGTCGCTATCTGATCGGGCAACGTGGAATCCGTGTAGTGTGCTGGACTCGCGCCGGGCGATCTCGGCAGCCTGGCTCAGCGCCAGCCACCCGGACTCGGCGCCGGTGACGGTGACCAGAATGTCGGGGAAGATGTGCTGCTGCGGATAGGGCTCGAGCCGCTCGTGTCGCCAGGCACCCGCGCTTGGCCCAGGCTCCAGAGGCTCGGGCATGATGACGTCCCGAATGCGTCTCACGATACGCTGTAGCCACCGTTTGGGCTTTTGGCCAAAGCGTTCCACAAAGTCGCCAGCGGCTTTCCATGGGTCCACGGAGCGGCTGAGCTTCTCTGAGAGATAGTAAGCGTGCTCGATGATCCAGAGATAGAGATCTGTCTCTGTGTGCCCGGGGAACTCGCGCAGGATTTGGCTACGGCGGATGGCCTCGACGAGAGGGGTGTACACCTCGTCGTACCAGTGCTCGACGGCTTTGCTCCAGTCTAGCGACTCCTGACGATCTTGGTCCACAAAGTACCTGTGGACGCGGATATGATCCAGGAGCTTGCTATAGTCCCCTGGCATGGTCAGCTCCACGTGTTGCCGCGGCCTCAGAATGTCAAGACGTGTTTGTTCCAGGAACTCACGGTAGGCACTGACGGCATCCAAGTCGTCCGGCGTGAGATCGGCGGTGACGGGCACCTTGCTCTCGGCCTCGATGATCTCCGCGTCGATGTAGACCTGTTCGTTGCGCCGAGCAACCGAGACACGGTGGTGCCCATCTACCACAAAGTAGGCATCCCCCACCTTGTACACAGAGATGGGCGGCAGCTCGATGCCCTCGTGGACAGCAGCATCCACACTGACCCATTTGCCAGATGTATGGCGCCGTCTTGGCAGAAAGGCGCGGTCGAAATCGTCGCTGCGTCCCAGGCTGCCGATGATGCGATCGACTCGAATGGGCTGCACGCCGCGGTAGTGTTGTTCGTATAACCCTGCTGCGCCCTTGACATCTTCATAACGCAGCAAGCTGTTGTTCTTGCCGCGGAGATTCGCCCACAGGTTACGTAACCGCGCTTCTCGTGTGGCGCGGCCATATTCGGCTTGCGCCCGGCTACGGGCTCCGCCATCTGTCATCAGTCTATCTCCCTAGTGCCATGGAAGGCGCCTGGCAGCTCGATGCTAGTGCGTTGCACATGCGATGCAAGGATCAAAGGCCCGTACGACGCGCCCCACCGCGTGCTCGAGCTCTGTGCTAATGTGGTCTTTGTCGATGTAGCGACGCGCGGCTACCTCCAGCGCTCTCTCGATCGCAAGGATGTTGTGCTGCGTCGGAATCACAAATCGGGCCTCGCGCACGCGTCCCTTCTCTATGCGGTAATGGTGGATCAGGGGACCGCGAGGTGCTTCGACCAGGCCATAGCCCTCACCATCTGGAAGATCGCAGCCTTGCGCCACGACCTCGTCATGGGAGAGGTCTTCCTCCAGAATGCTCTGCGCACGCTCAAGAGAATACACCAATTCCAGCCCTCTGGCGATATCGTACAGGAGGATGGCGTACGCTGGCCACGACCATGTATCCCAGAAGCGGTCGGCGTATCGATCGGCGATCGGCGTCCCAGGTCTCCGCACGAGGTTCAGACGCGCAAGCGAATTGGCGTGCATGGGGGCCCCTCGAAACTGGGTGGCGCTACTGTAGCTCGTCTCAACGGGCACTTGCTCCAGGAACTGCTCATAGTCGCGGGCCTCGAAGCTAATCCGCTCTTGGGTCTCGGCATCGAGCACGACAATAGGTCCGCCATAGAACGCATGCCCTTGCTGGATGGCTCCGATCCCGTGCGCTGGCTGATCATCTCCTAGCGTGCCGATACGCTGACGAAGCTGCTCGAACAGCTCCCAGTAGCGCTCGAGCAGGTCGATGGCGACGGGTAGTACCTGGGTCACGCGGCTGTGCATGGCTTCTGATGCCCCGCGTGGCAGTCCTGCAGACACACCTCCGACAATGGCTCGGACGGGGTGGATGAACTGGCCCCCTGCCATGGTGATGAGCTCCGTCCCGAGACGTCGCACGGCCAAGGCTTTGGCTGGTATGTCGGCCTCGGCGTCGCCTAGGTGGAACAGGCTCGGCACACCCCCGCCGCCACCCAGGTCTGGCAACGTGAACATAAAGAGAGACGTCGCCTGATTCTGGACGAGTTGCCCGAGCATCATCAGCTCACGTATGCGGACAGCGATCGGCGAGGGCGTGATGTCGCAGACGTCTTCGAGAGCCTTGACCGCGGCAATGTGATGTGCCGTAGAACAGACGCCGCAGATGCGCGGCACAATTACCGGCATCTGCTCCGCAGGAGCTCCCTGGCAAAAGTACTCGAATCCGCGGAGCTCAGTAGCCTGAAAGTGGGCGCTGCGGACCTCGCCCTCTGTGTAAGAAATCACCACCTGGGCGTGGCCCTCGATGCGGCTGAGAGGGAAGGTTAGGGTTGGCATCAGAGCACCTTGCTTGGGTCGCGGGGAGTCCCAGCATAGTCGGCAAACTGGAACACGAAAAGGGCGAGTTGCGGCGAGCGTATGGCCTCGTCGATGGCCTCCTCGGGGATATCGGTCATGCGGGCAAAGACGCGTTTGATAGCCTGAAACCACACGTCCGACGATCGGGTGATAAAGCCATCCGACGGCCCTCGGCAGCCCACGCACGGGTGGCCGGCTCGGGTGCAGGGCGCGCCGCATCCCCCGCGCGTGGCCGATCCGACACAGAGATAGCCCTGGTTGATGAGGCAGATATTCGGATCGGGTGGGCGCTCCTGAAAGCTGCGCAGCTTGGCCGGCCGATCTCGAGTGCGCTTTCGACCGCACTCAAGGCAGACAGTCTTGGGTGGCTCCAGGTCGGTCCTGACGCCAATGGCCGCCAGAAAGAGCTCTGGCGTGGGAGGGCAGCCTGGAAGGTAGAGCGTGACGGGCACGATCGCGTCCACCGGCTGCAGCTTTGGCAAAATCGGTGGCACGTGTCGCCGAGAGCGTTCGCGGAAGAACATTTCGCGCACGTCATCACGGTCTCCGAGGTTGGCGACGCCTCCCGAGATCGCGCAGGTGCCCACGGCTACGATCCTTTGCGCTTTTCGAGCGGCGTGCCGCAGCCGATAGAGATCGTGCTCCGTTCGGACAGCGCCTGTCACGAGGAGGGTCTCGACGTCGGGGATGTCCTCGCTAGAGATGATCAGCGGCATGTAGGCAGGCCGCTGATCATCTGTGGTCTCGAGCGCATTGAGCAGCGAGACCTCGCAGCCGGCGCAACCCGTAAGCTGGAGAACAGCAAAGGTCCCCAACAGTGCCTCCTCTTTGTCCTTCGATCAACGATCGGCGTTCGCCATGCGCATGCGCCACGTCTTGGCAATATCCCGCACCAGGTCGGCCTCGCCAGGAAAGGTATCTGCGTAGCTTGTGACAAAGGACGCCAGGCCGGCGTCGTCGTCTCTGGACATGCGCGCCGAGGCCAGCAGTAGCTTGGCATCGCGCGTCTCGCCTGGCTCATAGTTGGCGAACCAGAGCATATAGCGCTGCGGGTAGCTGGTGGGCGTCGTCACGGTGAGCTCGGCTAGGAACCCGGCCACGCCTTGCGCACAGAAGCAGTCGTCGGACGAACCGCGGAAGCGGGACCAGGTCTGGCAGCAATCCCATTCGTTCGCGTCTAGAACGGATACTGGGCCAGTCTCGATGCCTAGCGCATCTCGGTCCCGTTGGAAGAGCGCATACCCATTCCAGAAGGCTTGCTGTTCCGTCACACAGGTGCAGTTGCTTGAAGCGTCGTCCAGGCCTGCCGGCGGATCATGTCCGGTCACGGCCAAGAGGAACAGCGCCAGCAATTCTCGAAAGTCACCGCGCACCGCCGCGAGATTTGCGTCGCCCTCTATGGCGACCGCTACGGCATGCTCGATCTCCACCGTCCGGCCGCCGCTCTGCACGTTGATGTCTGTCAGCAAGCGGTTGCGATGGGCCCCGACGACGACAACCAGGTGGTTGCTCAGTGTCTGCGGGCTGGGCGATATCAGATTGGTGGCAGCGAATCCGCCAGACGTGCCGTCAAAGAGTGAGAGCAGATGCGCGATGACCGGATCGGCCATGATGTCTCGATCAAATGCCTCGTAGAGAGGATCGTCCGATGGGAGTGCGGCAAGGACGTCTGCTTCGTATCGCGCCAAGACATAACCGTGTGGGCTACACAGCGCCCCGCCGCCGCATCCGCTGAGCGGGATCATGGCGAGGGTGCAGAGAATCAGTAGCGGCCAGGGAAAACGCACGATCATCCTCAGGCTGGGGTCCACGGCACACACACAAGGTCATTCTACCATGCTGGTGGCAGTCCCACAATCCTTGTTCCATGTCTGCTCGATGAGCGGTCAGGAAAACCGAAGCCTCTCGGATGGGTGAAAGGAATCCTGTTTTGAAGGAAGGGAACCGCTTGACAGCGTGGCCCGGTGTGGTATAATGATCTTTGCCCTCGGGGACGAGGCGACGCGAAGCGGCGTGGTGCCAAGCAGCAGAATGCGGCACCAAGAAGTGGCTTCGCCCGACGCGGCTCGGAAAGGCGTCGGGTTTCGTGCGAGAGGGCCTTTTGACAAGGCGGGGAAACCTGCTATAATCCGTGTCCCATCTGGGGACCGCGCACCTTAACAACTAATAAGTGGTAGAGAGAACGACGGGCAAACCGTTAAGA
>CAYOBT010000072.1:0-9188 GCA_964402205.1 uncultured Anaerolineales bacterium | reverse complement strand
CTCGCCGGCTAGCCTGGTTCTACGACTGGGCATTTGCGCAGAGGGCCTTGGCGTGCTATAATCTCGCGTGCGTTGAGGGATCGTCTAATGGTAGGACAGCTGACTCTGGATCAGCCGGTCGGGGTTCGAGTCCCTGTCCCTCAGCCAGCGAAGAGCGGCCAGATCAAAGGCGATCTGGCCGCTTCGGCGTTCTGGGAGCCAGAGGCTACGCCTACTTTTTCATGCGGCGTTGAATCTTGGCCCACGTGTCCCGGAGTGCGATGGTGCGGTTGAACACCAGCTTACCCGCCGTGTCAGGGTCCACCACAAAGTATCCGACCCTTTCGAACTGGAAGCGGTCACCTGGCACGGCATCGGCAACCGTCGGCTCAACGAACGCATTCGAGATGACGTCGAGCGAGTTGGGGTTCAAGTTGCTGGTAAAGTCCTCCCCCTCGGGTACGTCCTCGGGATCTGGATCGGCAAAGAGCCTGTCGTAGAGCCGGATCTCTGTCTCCAGGGCGTGCCGTGCCGAGACCCAGTGCAGCGTGCCTCGCACCTTGCGTCCGTCGGGCGCATCACCGCCTCGCGTAGCGGGGTCATAGGTGCAGTGCAAAGCGGTCACCTCGCCCGTTTCCGGATCCTTCTCCACGCCGGTGCACGTGACAAAGTAAGCATAGCGCAATCGCACTTCGCGGCCGGGCGCAAGCCGGTAGAACTTGCGCGGAGGATCCTCCATAAAGTCATCGCGCTCGATATAGATCTCGCGGGAGAAGGGCACCATGCGCGTGCCCTGGCTGGCATCCTCGGGATTGTTGATCGCCTCGAGTTCCTCTTGCTGGCCCTCCGGATAGTTGTCGATGATGACCTTGAGAGGATTCAGCACCGCCATGCGACGCTCCGCTCGCTTGTTGAGATCCTGTCGAATGTGATACTCGAGCAGAGCAACGTCCACGACGCTGTTGCTCTTGGCGACGCCGACCTCGTCGATGAACGCCCGTACCGCTTCTGGCGTGTAGCCCCGACGGCGCAGCCCGGCAAGCGTCGGCATTCGTGGGTCATCCCAGCCCGATACGTGTCCCTCTTCGACGAGCAGGCGCAGCTTGCGTTTGCTGAGCACCGTGTAGTTGAGGATGAGCCGTGCGAACTCGATCTGGCGCGGGTGGTAGATCTCGAGCTCTTCGAGGAACCAGTTGTACAGGGGGCGATGCTGCTCATAGCCGATGTCACACAGCGAGTGTGTGATGCCCTCGATCGAATCGCTCTGACCGTGGGCAAAATCGTACATGGGATAGATGCACCAATCATCGCCGGTGCGATGGTGCGTCGCGTGAAGGATCCGGTACATGATGGGATCCCTCATGTTGATGTTGGGCGAAGCCATGTCGATCTTGGCGCGGAGCGTCCGGCTTTCGTCGGGGAACTCGCCCGCGCGCATGCGGCGGAATAGATCGAGGTTTTCCTCCACGTGGCGATCGCGGTAGGGACTGTTGCGCCCGGGCTCGGTCAGGGTGCCACGATACTCGCGCACCTCTTCGGGGCTGAGATCGCAGACGTACGCCTTGCCCTTTTTGATGAGGCGCTCGGCGAGATCGTAGAGCTGCTCGAAATAGTCCGACGCATAGTACTCGCGGTCCTCCCAGTCAAAGCCGAGCCAATGGATGTCTTCCTTGATGCCCTCGACGTACTCGGTTTCCTCTTTCACTGGGTTGGTATCGTCGAACCGCAAGTTGCACTGCCCATCGAACTCGTTGGCTACGCCAAAGTTGAGGCATATGGCCTTGGCGTGGCCGATGTGCAGATAGCCGTTGGGCTCAGGCGGGAAGCGTGTGTGCACACGTCCCCCAAACCGACCGCTCTGCGTGTCCTCTGCGATGGCCTGTCGGATAAAGTCAGTGCCGCTGACATCAAACTTGTCATTCCTGTCGTCCGGGGCAAGGTCCTCGGGCACGCTGTCCTCCTCCCACTGCATCGCTTTGCCCAGCTTCGAGACGGTAGAAGCTGGTTCCCTATGATAGCGCACCGGCCATGGGCTCGCAACTGAGCGCAGCGGCTAGACCATTGTAGGGCTATGGCGCCTGTAGGGAGATGACGGCGTGGTCGCCAAGGGGCGAGCCATGGGGATCGGCAGCGGGCAGGCGTTCGCCAGTTTCTGGATCATAGAGGCCTACGAGGATGCGCCTATCTCCAAAGGCGTCTACGCCCTCTTTCATGGCGATGAGGTGCTCATCCTGGAGCCACTCGCCGTTCTCCCAGTAGCTCGTGGGATACTGCCCGTTGCATGGTGGCCCGTCGCCTTGCCCAACGATTCGATCTTGGGCGTCGACCACGTGGATGAACACCACTAGGTCTCGGTCGATAGAGCCCAAGACCTCCCAGTGCAACGTGATGGGGACCGGCGTGGTCCCGTCCCACAAAGCCCAGTCCAGATCGTAGCCTCGCAGGGCAATGGCGCCTCCATAGTGAACCTCCATTCCCCATTGGGGCGTGGCGACCGTGGTCTCGCCTGCGATCTTGATGCGACTGACGACCAGCTTGCCGACGGGATTGCCTTGGGGGTCTACCGCGGTGATGGGCGCCATCTTGTCGCGGTCATAGAGGCCGATCACAATCTCGGCAGCCGTGGGGCCGACGGCGTTGTGGGCGACATCGACGGCATAGGTGCCGCGAACGATCTCGCCCGTCTGCCAGTAGCTCGTCGGATATGTCCCGCCGCCGTGAAACGAGTCACGTTGAGCGATTTTGGCCCCGTCGTGGCCGAACACGTGGATGAACAGGGTGAGATTCTCATCGACTGCCTCATGGGTCTGCCAGTAGAGCGTGGCGACGAACCGTCCTCCGGGCTCTACCCGTTCGCGGTCGACTTGCACCGCGACGAGCTCTACCGGGCCAAACCGCGCGTGGATTGGCTGGGCGACGGGCGGGATGTCATCGGGGCGGACAGGCTGCGGTGGCGCATAGGCAGGGCCGATAGACGCCCATGGTTGGGAAAGCGTGGTCACCAGCAGGATCCCTGGCAGCCCGAGGTAGGCCACACGCCGTCGCCGAGGTCCGAGCCACGTTGCCAGTCCGGCTACCAAGGCGAGGCTCAATGCCGAGATCGCAGGAAAAACGAGGCGGCCTTGCGAGGCGTAGGTCATGCTCGTCCAGCGCAGAAGCGAAGCCGCCAAGGCCAGCGGCCACAGTCCGAGCACCGCGATGCACAGCCAGGGCGACCTCCGCTGCGCATGCCAGGCCTGAACGAGGCCCCAAACCGATCCCAGTATCCCAAGAGCCCCAATGCCGAGCAGCAGGCGATACAGGAGTGATGGTCGCATGAGCACGTTAAAGATGCCAAAGATGCCCCAGTAGCTCATGCAGAATCCGCGCAACTCCCCAAGGAGTGCTCCAAGGCTTGAGGCGGCTTCCCGCCTCCCAAAGATGGCGAGCATCGTGTCGATCCCGGTGAGTTCTCCGTATAGTCGCAGGTTGCGAGCATACCACCATCCCGCGATGACCAGGGCGGGAGCAAGAACCCAGAGGGCGTGGCCTGCCCATCGCTGGAAGGCACGTGCGAAGTTGCCTGGCTTGAGCGACTTGAGCAGCTCGGCGGGCGTTGATCGCACTGACAAACCCGCAGTCTCACGTAGAGCAAACGCGAGCAAAGCGGCTAGCACAAGCGCCAACAGGGCGATCCCGCTGAGCTTGCTGAGCAACGCTGCCCCGCTCAGGACACCCAGCCACGTCAGACGCGACGGCGTCGTCCCATGCATACCGGTCCGCACGAGGGTCAGCAGCGTGATGCTGGCCAGGAAGATGATCAAGTTGTCGTTGTTGGCGCTGCTGCTCACAAAGACAAACATCGGTGTGAAAGCGGTGGTGGCCGCCGCCGCCAATGCGAGTTCTGCGCGGTTGGGGAATAGGCTCCGCCCCAGGGCGTAGGTGCTCAGGACAGTTCCCACGCCCAGGACGATGGATAGCCATCGCACCAAGTGTAGGGCCAGGATGCTATCGCGTAATGGCGCTCCCTCTGGTGGATGCATCACGAGGTGCTGGTTATCAATGGCCGAGGGCAGGCCCATTCGGACATAGGGATTGGGGCGAGTCACATCTGAAAAGTCAGAGAGGTCAACGGCGTGGACGAGAAGCGAAGCCATCAGGTAGTAGAGTGGGGGCTGACTGCCTTCCTGTGCATACAGGGTGGCCTCGCCCGGCTGTTGGATGGGCAGGTTGCCCTTCCGCACGAGGTGCACCACATAGCCCATGTGATGGAGCTCGTCGGGGCTCTCGAAAGGGGGAACGACAAGGCTGTATGCGACTGCAAGTGCGAGGTAGGCTCCGAGCACCAGCAGGATTCCATAGTGGCGAGCGTGTCCCGTCGAGGCCTCACCCCGCGGCTTCATGAGTCCGCTTCGCCCGTAGCGGTGCCAAAGGGCCCGATCTTGGCATAGCTAGGGTCTGCCAGGTCCGAAGGCTCCGAGATGGGCAGACGCTGGCCTGTCTCCAGTTGGTAGAACCCGACGTGGAGATACAGAGGTCCCTTGGGTAGACCGTTTGGCACTGCCAGTCGATGGCGATCGACCAGATGATCGCCAGGTCTCCAGAAGGGCGTCGGCAGCGTGCCACCAAGAGGCTGGCTGTCTCCCTGCGCGATCAGATTCCCGTGCTGATCCACCAGGTGAACAAAGACGGTCCAATCATCTACGACGATATGCTCCACGTGCCAGCACAGGGAGACATCCCAGAGGTTGCCAGGTGCTGGCTGCGATGGACGCACCTCGTATCCCTCCAGAGTGACCATGTCACCAAAGCTCACGTCCATCACGTGTTCAGCTTGGTAGGAGAGCGGCGTGACCGGCGGCACACGGACGTGCCCGATGGCTGCGCTGCTGCCGAGTTCGTTGCCGTGACTGTCGACGGGATTGACCGCCGTGCCGTCCGAAAGGCGACGAACGCCGATGCGCAGCGAAGCCGCGACGGGCTGATCGGCATCCCGATCTAGGCCTAGGCGGTAGTGTTCCACGATCACCTCTGCCGGTTGCCAGAGTGTCGTGGGATAGGTGCCACTAGCTGGAAGGGTCTCGATGCGGCCCAAAAGCGCGCCTTCCGGTCCAACGACCGAGAGGCTATGGACATAGTCATGTTCGGGTTGATCCGTGCACAGCCAGTAGAGCGTGATATCGAACGCGCCGCTCTTGGCATCCGCCTCAAGGGGCGCTTGGTAGCCCAGCAGATAGAGGCTATCGTCAAAGGAGAGGGCCACATCACGAATGTCTAGAGGCACCTCCTCCAGGCTAATCCGCTCGGGAGGATAGTACGATGGCGTGATGTACGCCGGGGGCGCGATCCACGCGGTGACGAGAAGCGGGATCAAGGCCACGATTGCCATGCCGCGGCGCCAGAGTCTTGGTAACTGCGCATTCACGGCGGCGATTCCAAGTACGAGCAGTGGCGGGAGAACCGGCAGCCATGCAAACGGCGCTCGTGCCGTTCCGATGGCTGCCACGAGCAAAGCAGCGGCGGCTGAGGCAACTCCCCAGCAGGCTGGCAGGTACCACCTCCGCCACAGCATGCCAGCACGGCTCTGCCAGAGGGCGTTCCCATAGGCTACCAGTGCGAGCACTCCGGCGACTGCCGCCAAGAGCCCCATCCAGGCAAGGTAGGCTGGTTCTGCGTGCAAGCTGAGCCAGCCAAAGCTTCCCCAGGCGGATAGGTACGATCCGAACAGGTTGGCAACCTTGAACTCGGCGGCGAGACTGCCCTGTAGAGCCCCGTCCCAGCCGAGATACCACCAACCGGCAACTGCCCCAAACGTCGCCAGCGAGATGGCGAGATGGATCGGCCACCGATCGTCGCGCCCGGTGGTGCGAGCATCGGGTGCGAGCCAGGCGCAGGGCACAAGGATCACGGTCACGATGCCCAGCGATGACGTAAGCGCGGGCAACGCCGTCACGAGCCCCAGTGCAACGGCTGCCGCAGGCGACCGCCAGCCACGGACCACGAGAAGGCCGAAAAGAAACGCCAAGGTAGCCAAAGCTGTACCAAAGGCATAGAGATTCGCTTGTGTGGATGCGGCAAGCAGGAAGGGATTCCATGCTAGCAGCGCTGCCACCGTCAAGGGGCGCCATCGTGCCTGTGGAAAGACCAGGCGGGCTATCACATAGCCGAGGAGGATGGTCGCCAGGCCCGCTGCCCAAGAGAAGCGACGCAGCCGAGCGAGAGCGCGGACGACGTCCGGCGGCGGCGCATAGGCCGGTGCGCCGTGTAGGACAGCATTCCGACTGGTAGGCTGCTCTGACCACGGCGCCGCAAAGGGGTTGGGAACGTACCAGCTACCCTCTGGATCTAGCTCGTTGACCAGTAGCCGGCTGATGGCGGCGTACAACGGCGGCCTCTTGCTCAAGCGCCACGCCGAGGCGATGTCCACACGCGTCTCGTCGGCATCAAAGCGATGGACAGCGTCCGTGAGGCCCATGGCGTAGGCGAGCTGCCAGGGCTCCTCCGCGCCCTCAAAGGCTGGGGTGGCCTGCGCAAAGCGCGCCCCAAGGAATCCGTACGACGCCACAAGGAGCACTAGAAGCAGCAGATCGACGCGGTGGCGCCACGCCTCGGTCAAAGCCATTCCGAGCCAGGTTCGGGGCCCATCCAACCGATGCACGCTGGTTTCAGCGAGACTCATGTGCAGGTTCTCCGATGCGGACATTCCCCAACAGAATGCGATTGTCCTGGGCGAACCCGCCTGGACCCAAGAGGTTCAGCCGCCGGACTTGGCTGTCGTACATGCCTACCTGAAGCTGATAGACGCCGGCCGGGGCGTCATCCTTGACGCGCAGTGTGTACGAGTCCTCAACCAACTGGCCCTTGCGCCAGGTCGACGTCGGTGAGGCCCCGCCCTGTGGCCAGCTATCCACCTGGGCCCAGATGCTGTGGTCTGGCCCGATCACCTGCGTGAACACGGTATAGTCCTCGGTGATGTCTCGCAAGGCACGCCAGTAGAGCGTCAGATGGAAGGCTTGGCCTGGGGCGGCGGCGCTGTTCTCCAGGCTGTAACCTACGAGCATGACCTGATCTCCTAGGTTCAGGCGCAAGGGATTGGGGATACCGTTCTGCCGGTATTCCGGCAGAACGATCTCGCCAAATCGCGCGGCGTCTCCCGATCCGTGCGCGAGCGGGAGGCGTTCGCCTGTGTCGAGTTGATAGAGACCCACGCGCACTTTTAGCGAGTTGGGCGTCATGAGCGTAGGCGCGATGTGGGGCACGTAGGTGTCGGCGATGGTATCGCCGGGTCGCATGAGCGACGTTGGAAAGGTGCCCTGTCCTGGATACATGTCACGCTGCCCCACGATCAGCTCGTTCTCGCCTACGAGATGGACGAACACAGAATAATCCTCTTCCATGGGCGACAGCGCGCGCCAGTAGAGTGTGATCGGTACAGCATCGCCGGGCGCGGCCGATGCATCGTCAAGGCGATAGCCTAGCAGCATCATCTTGTCATCAAAGCTAGCATCGAGTCTGGCCATGGGCGGGAGCTCGTCCTCGTCGAGCAGCGCTGGCTTGGCATACGCCGGTGCGATGACGGCAAAAGGCGTCACAACAGCGACCATCAGTAGCGTAGCTGACAGGATCGCTGGCCCAATCGCGCGCAACTTGCGCGGCCATATGGCAGACAAGCCCATGGCCATCAGGACGCTGATCGCTGTCATGGCCGAGAACATGAGCCGCCCCTGGCTGGCGATGGTCATCAAGCTCCACCGGACGAGCGACGCTAGCACGATCAGCGGCCACAATGCGACCAAAGCTAACTGCCCAAGCGTGCTCGCGTCCAAGCGCGCTTGGGCTCTCAACCGGTACAGATGCAATGGGCTCGTCAGGAGTCCTAGGGCTCCCATGGGCGTCAGGACCGCGTAGACCCAGTCCGGTGCGGGGACATTGACGCCGCCAAAGAGTCCCCAGAACGACATCACAAAGCCTTGCCACTCTCCTACGAGCTGGCGGAGCGTCGGCTGAGGGTGGCGTGCACCCACGATGGCGACGAATGCGTTCAGGCCCGTCGGGTCGCCATAGAGCTGCCAGTTGCGCCAGAACCACCAACCCGTGAGCACGCTGAACGGCACGGCGATGCCGCAGGCGGCGATCAGAAGCGTGCGCCACGACCGTTGCCATCTCGCCACGATGATGCCCGTGATCGCAGCGAGAGCCAACATGCCCAGAGCGCTTGTCTTTGAGAGCGTGGCCAGGCCGAGCACGATACCCAAGAGCACCCACTGGTACCACCGAGGTTGCTCCACGAGGTAGCGAGCCATCATCCACAGGGCCAGCGCACACAGCATGGTGACGAGCGCGTCATTGTTAACCGAGGAAGTGATAAAGAGGTACATGGGGTTGAACGCGGTAATGGCGGCGGCTCCCCATGCCATGATACGGTCGCCGGGCGCGATCGTTTGGGCCAGGAGATAGGCGAGCAGCACCGTGAGGCCACCCATGAGCACCGATAGCCAGCGCACGACGTGGACGGCCAGAACCGTTCCGCTGTAGGGAAAGCGTTCCGCCTCGGTGTGGATGACCATGTTGACGTTGCGATCGGCGGTGGGCACGCCGATGTCCGCATGGGGATTCAGCCAGCGGACCGGATCCATGTCGCTCGTATCGATGGGCCAGATCGCGAGGGCCCCAAGAGCATAGTAGAGCGGAGGCTGGCTACCCTCCTGACGCCATGGCCCTAGCTGATCGGGGTGCTGAACGGGCAGGCTTCCCCCATTCGCTAGGTGCTCAACAAAGGGAAAGTGCCACAGCTCATCGGAGGTCTCAAAGATGGGCGTGACCACGCTGTAGGTGATGCCCAACAGCACAAAGAGGACGAGGATGATGGCGAGGGGCCAGCCTCCTCGCCTGAGGGTAGCCCATGGCCCCGGGCCGGGTACCTGCCTAGTCGGACTGGGCCGTGGCATGGAGTACCTCCAACGTGCGTTTGGCGATTTCGTGCCAGTCAAAGCGAGCAGAGAGCTCCTTGGCTCCCTCAGCAAGTCTGTCGAGCGCGGTCGGATCCTGCCACAGGTCCCAGGCTGCTTCCGCGAGAGCTGTGGGACTGTGTCTCGCCACCAGACGGATGTTCTCGCCGTCGACCAGCTCACGAACCGGGGATTCTGGCTCGGTACTGAGGACAGGCATACCGTGCGTCAGCGCGGCCATCAGGCTGCCCCGTCTCAACGAGGCACCATCGCGATAGGGGA
>CAYOBT010000071.1:0-9217 GCA_964402205.1 uncultured Anaerolineales bacterium | reverse complement strand
TGCCACTCGGCCTGTGTGCACGATGCCTGCCATAGCGCCTGCAACTCGGCCTGTGTTTGCCACAGCGCCTGTCACAGCGCTTGCCACTCAGCCTCCGTGAGCAACTTCTAGAAGGATCATGATGACAGATACGCAACGGACGGCATCCGGCCTGGACTTGCAGGCCTTTGCAGACGAACTGGTGCCTGCCACGCGAAACTATATCTACATTCGGCCAGAGGATGGCTTGTTCATCATGCGGCCGAACCGCCTGAACCATCTCAACGAGACCGCTTGCTACATCCTGAGTCGTTTGTATGACCCGAACACGGGGCCCCAGGTCGATGAGGTGGTACGGGACACCGCAGAGCGCTACGGAGTCTCGGAGGAGCGCGTCAGAGACGACATGGTGAATCTGTTGCGCAGCGTGTCCGCGCTTCTCAACAATGATGTGACCCACGCTCCCAGCGTGAAGGTGATGCCCTTTGGCACCCATCATCGCGAGCTGCCCGTGCTTTCAGAGGTAGCCCTCACGTACCGGTGTCAGAACAAATGCACCTTCTGCTACGCCGACTCGCCCGAGCGCGGCGCCGACGTCCCCGAGATGAGCACCGACGAGGTGAAGATCATCCTGGATCGCATCTTTGACGAGGCCCACTGCCCCACCGTGTCATTCACCGGGGGCGAGCCGACTCTGCGGCGCGACCTGCCCGAGCTAATCGCCTATGGCAAGTCCAAGGGCATGCGCGTGAACCTCATCACTAATGGGATTCGATGCGCGAAGGAGAGCTATGTCGCCAAGCTGGCCGAGGCCGGCTTGGACTCGGCCCAGGTGAGCCTAGAGGGCGGATCGTCAGAGATCCACGATGCCATCACGCGTCATCCTGGCTCGTTTGAGAAGACTGTCGCTGCAGTGCGCAACCTTCGCGCTGCGAGCATCCACACCCACACCAACACAACCATTTGCGGCAGCAACTGCGATCATCTCCTCGCTTTGGTGGACTTGCTAGCGGATGAGCTGCACTCCGAGTACTTTTCCATGAACATGGTGATCCGCACGGGCACCGCGCTCTCGCACATCGAGGAGGATATCAGCTACCGCGAGATCGGCCCGATTATCCGTATGGTGCAGGATCATGCGCGCGCCAAGGGCATTCGTTTCGTGTGGTACTCGCCTGTTCCCTATTGCTTGGTCAATCCCGTTCAGCTAGGGCTTGGCAGCAAGTCGTGCGCGTGCGTCGACGGGCTCCTCTCGGTGAATCCAGCGGGGGAGCTTATCCCTTGCTCGAGCTTTGACCAGGGCATCGGCGACCTCTTGCACAAGCCCTTTGAGAAAGTGTGGTATACACGCACGGCGCGCTACTGGCGCGATAAGGAGTTCATCCCCCCCGTCTGCCAACGATGCGAGATCCGCGACATCTGCGGCGGTGCGTGTCCATTGTACTGGCAGGAACGCGGCAACTTTGACGATCTGAAAGGCGTGGCACCAGGCGCTACACCCCTCGCCACGGCAATCTGGCGTGCAAAGCGTTGGCTGTGGGCGGGCACGCAAGGTGTGGGCCTGCCGGGCGTGAGACAACGGAGGCGAAGCGATGGCGACTAAGCAGGCGACGCATCGCATGAGGCTATCTCAGTTCAACGACTATCTCATGCAAAAGGAGCGAGAGCTCACCCAGTGCTACCGTGAGATCGAAGAAGTCCAAGCCGAGTTCAACGAGATCTTTCGGCAGGAGATGGCCGCCTGGCAGGAGACCTTCAGCCAGTGCTTTCCGCAGGTCCTGGCAGGACGCGATGACCTGCCGGCCAAGTTCCGTCAGCAGATCGATGAAGCCGAGCGCGAGGAGCTTGGGAAGCTCCGCCAGGAGATGGCCCAGCTTGAGGATGAGGTGGCCCAATGCAGGGCCGAGATGGATCGGCTCACCGAGGCAGCCCAGGACCTCACCCATAGCTTGCGAGCAGAGAATCCGGACATCGATGAGCGTGAGGAAAGTCTCAAAGCAAAGGTCGTACGCTTACAGGATGACTACACGGAGGCATGGGAAAAGGCTGAACGCGTTAGCGAGGGACTCGGCTGGCTCACCAACGCCTTTCGCCTGGCCAAGCTCCGAAAGAGGCAACGAGAAGCCAAACAAGAGCAGGAAGCGACCATGCGCGAGCTTCGGTCGGTTCGTCAAGAGTGGCTAACCCAGATGGAAGAGGCCAGCCAGTCGCAGGCCGAACTCCGCAAACAGTGGCAGGAGCAGAGTGTCGCGGCGGCAGAGAAACAGGGACGCCTTGACCATATCCGGCACAACCTGGAGGACCTCGCTCAGCAGAACGCCATCACGCACGTCCTGGAAGAGCTGGACAAAGACCCCGGCGTTGAGGGACAGCTCGGCGACAGTCTTCGCGAGTTGATCCAGCGCAACAAGGTCCGCACCGAGTACGAGACTGGCCTTGCGTCCGTTGCAGAGGCTCTTGGCCTAACCAAAGGCATAGGCGAAGGCCTTCGTCGCTTTGGACAGAGCGTCGCTACCGTTGTCCAGGAGCAGCGACGCTACGGGCTTCGCGACGTCGCCATCGTGCTCCCCCGATCCGTCGTCGCGCTAAACGAGACGTGGCGTGCTCTTGCGAGCAAGATCAAGGATGAGAAGGCGATGGGCACCAAGCCACTGGCCTTCAGCCGCATCATCAAAGCGTATCTCAGCGACAGGCTCACCGATAGCAGCATCCAGGGGCTGTTCGAGACAATGGGCAACGCCTTGAGTGAGGCCACTGCCTCCTGGAACTAGCGTCCTCGAGACTGCGCGTACAGTAGCATGAGGGAACCGTTCTTGCCATCAGCATGGAGTGAGACATGAAAAAGGCACCCGCTGTCCTGGCCGTGATCGCCTCAATTCCCTTCTTTGTGCTTGGGCTGCTGTTCCTGATCGCTTCGGCCTCGGGGGGCAGCCGTATTCTGGTGGCCGTCGCGCTACTTGCCATCGCCACCGTGCTGCTCGTGGCCGGGCTGCGTCGATTACGACGGCTCGCGGCCATCCATCCCGAAGCGCTAGAGACTGGGGCCGTCGAGCTCGCCCGGCGCCTTGGCGGAGAACTCACCATTGCGCAACTGCGCGCCGAGTACGGCATCTCGGCGGAGGAAGCCGGCAAAGTCTTGGAAAGGCTAGTCCATGAGGGAACCTGCCGCCGCGAGCAGCGTGAGGATCGCCTGGTGTACGTGTTCACGGGCCTGATGACCTCGCTCAAGGAAAAAACCTGTCCGTATTGCGGCACCAAGCTCCCCGTCCGATCGGGACTCCGCAAATGTCCCAACTGCGGCGCCCAGCTCGAGATCACCAAGACCTAGTGGCCCGCGGCAGCCGGATCCTCTGGGCAACGCTCCTTGCGCTTTGCCTGGCCGGCTGCTCGGACGGCCGTCTCGCGCCGACCGGTGGGATGCCCCTGGATACCGCGCCGTCTGTGCAGCCTTGCACTACCATCCTCCCATCCGCTTCGGAGACCTCCGCTCATCCCCTAGTCCCACTCGCGAATCGCGTCCTTCCCGCTCGTGACGATGCGGCCCTTGCCCTAGCGCTGGGTCCGCACCAGGCAGAAACAGCGTTTGACCCGTGGCTAGCATCGGAACGCGTAGGAGACCATGCATCGTTCTGGGTAGCAGACCTCCAGGCAGGTCGGATGCGCCAGATTCGTGCCGTGTGTGTAGCCGTCGGACGGCATGCCAGCATGTGGTTCGATGAGGGATTGGACACCGATGCCGCTACTATAGAGGCAGCTGCCCATAGCTTTGACACGCTCATCTACCCGACGGTGCGCCAGGTGCTTGGCGGGACCGCCCTGCCCCCTGATGGACGCGTGGCCATCGTGCATACGGAGCTGGCCGCCGGCATAGCGTACTTTGCGCGCGCCAACCTGCAGCCTGACGGGGTCTATGCCCACTCCAACGAGCGCGCCATGCTGGTCATCAATCCTGCCCACGTGCAGCCCGGCGATGATGCCTATCCAGCGGTGCTGGCTCACGAGCTGCAGCACCTAGCGCACAATGTCGGGGACCCGACCGAGGATGCGTGGTTCAGCGAAGGCATGTCCCAGCTGGCTGAGGATCTCTGCGGATGCGCGCGACCGGAGCGGGCAGCCAGCCTGCTCGCCCATCCCGACCATCCATTGCTCCGTTGGCACGCGGATCCGGCGCTTGCCCAGCATGACTATGCCGCCGCCTACCTGTTCGTGCGCTACCTGGCCGACAGATTTGGCTTGGCCACCATCGCAGAGCTAGCTCAGCATCACCACCGCGCCGTGGACAGCATCGATGCGCTGCTCGCATGGGACGGGGGTATGGACGGCGTGTTTGCCGATTGGCTTATGGCGAACCTACTCAACGACTCTCCGGCATCGGCAGGCGAGTTCGCCTACGAGACGGTCTCGGGGCACGTGACTCCCACTCCCCTGAATCCCAGCGCGACCAACGTCGTCACCGATACCGTGGCCAACTATGGCGCCGACTACTGGAGCGTGGATCTAGCGAACGCCACCCAGGTCCGTATCGGCTTCGAGGGGGATGCATACGTCTCGCTGGGACCCGCAGAGGCACGGCAGGACCAGCGGGTGTGGTGGTCGCAGCGCGGCGACGGGATACACACATGGCTGGAAGCAACGGTAGACCTACGCGGCTTGGTGACCGCTACCCTGGAGCAACAGCTCTGGTTCGACATCGAATCCGGTTGGGACTATGGCTATCTACGCGTCTCGACCGATGACGGTGCCACCTGGGACTTGCTCCCAACTGCCGCCACCTCACCCTATGACCCGCTCGGGTACGCCATGGGCCCAGGGTATACCGGATCCTCAGGCTGTGCGCCTGACGACGATCAGTGCGAGCCGCGCTGGACGGTCGAGCGGGTCGTGCTGGATCCCTATTGTGGGCAAGAGGTGTGCCTACGGCGGGACTACATCACCGATGAAGCGGTCACGGGTGACGGCATGTTCGTGGGGAAGATGAGCTTGACCGGTATGACACACGATCGCGTGCTCCTGAGCGAAGCCCTTGCCGCAGGTAACGCCCCGACCTCGCCGCGGATGTCATCGAAAGCAGACGGCTTTGTCCAAACCACGACGTTGGTACCGCAAAGCTGGCTGCTACTCGTCGTGGAGATGGGCCAAGAGGTCGACGTGCACCAGATACCGGTAGGCCCCGACGGCAAGGCGACCTGGGCGCTCGCCGCTGAGACCCTCTCCACCGGGAACACGCATGAGCTCGTCGTCATCGTCGCAGCGACGCATCGGCTGAGCGATGACCGGCCGACTTATCGCCTATCCGTCGACAAGCTCCCGTAGGCGCGCCGCGAGGGCTTCTTCCTGCTCGGAGAGCACCGTGCGCAGGTCCAGCACAACGTGGTCGTCCTGCACACGGGCCACCACAGGCGGCGAGCCAAGACGCAAACGTTTGGCCAGAGGCACCGGATCCCCTGGTAGCGCGACCAAGGTCGTAGGCAGAGTCTCCTCGGGCAACGAGCCGCCACCAACCTTGGACCGCCCCTCTATGAGCTCGCACCCCGGCCGTGCTAGGCGATCGAGCAAGCCCTGAGCGCGACGTGCGAGATCCTCCGGTTGGGCAGCGATCATGCGCCATGCGGGGATCTTGCTCTCAGCCTCGCCGCGCAGATAGTGGAGGAGGTTGGCCTGCACTCCGGCGAAGGTGGTCTTGTCCACCCGAAGCGCACGCGTCAGCGGGAAGCGACGCAGGGTATCCACAAGATCCTTGCGTCCCACGACAATACCCGCCTGCGGCCCGCCCAGGAGCTTGTCGCCGGAAAAGCAGACCAGATCAGCGCCGGCACTGACGCTCTCTTGCACCATCGGCTCGTGCGGCAGACCATAGTCACGCGTATCTAGCAGAGAGCCGCTTCCAAGATCATCCATGAGCAAGAGATCATGCTGGTGCGCCAGCTCTCGGAGGCTTTCGAGCGTAGGCTGCTGCGCAAAACCCTGCACGCGAAAGTTGCTGCTGTGAACCCGCAGCAGTGCCGACGTCTGGTCAGTCAGAGCCGTCGCATAGTCGCGTACATAGGTGCGATTGGTGGTGCCCACCTCGACCAGCGTGGCCCCACTCTGCGCCATCACGTCGGGTATGCGAAAGCCCCCGCCAATCTCCACGAGCTGGCCTCGTGAGATGACGACCTCACGGCCGCGGCAAAGCGCCATGAGCGCTAGTAGAACTGCGCCGGCGTTGTTGTTCACGAGAAGCGCCGCTTCGGCGCCGGTGAGCTGGCAAAGCAGGGCTTCGGCATGCACGTAGCGCGAGCCACGCTTGCCTTCCTCCAGATCAAACTCGAGGTTGCTGTAGCCCTCGCCAGCGGCGACCATGGCTGAGAGCACGGCCGATCCAAGAGGAGCGCGACCCAGATTCGTATGGAGCACCACCCCCGTCGCGTTGATGACAGGCGTCAGCGTGGGCGTGGCGAGCTTGGTCAGACGATGCCCAATCGCCTCAACCAGTAGGGACTCTGAAGGGCAGAGGGTGCCGCTCTGTATCCGCTGACGGATCGCCTCCAGCTCCTTTCGCGTGGCATCCACCACGAGCTGGCGACCGTACGATCCTATCAGCTCTTCCATGCGGGGGCCCTGCAGGAGAGCATCCACGCCTGGAAGCTTGCGCAGCTCTGACACGATCTTGGCATGCCCCGTGTCAGCCATCTATGCCTTCCTCCAGGCCACTCATCAGCACGTCTTCGTCCCCGCCAGGGTCCCAGCCATAGCGAACGAGATCAATACGCCGGGCCCCGCCTGCACGCTCATCAGGGACGACGCCCTCATCGGCGAGCAGAGCCCACTGCAAAGCCACACGTTCGCTAGACGGGTCGCCTCCCGGCTTGCCACTGGCGGACACAACGCGGTGCCATGGCAGACCGGCAGGACAGCGCCGCATCGCCCAGCCGACCGTCCGCGCAGCATTCGGCGCCCCGAGTCGTCTTGCGAGCATGCCGTACGTGGTCACACGTCCCTCTGGAATCCGTGCCACGAGGGGGTAGACGTGTTGGGCAAGCTCATCTCTTGACCTAGACATGATCGAGATGGAGGCTCGGATCCGCGTCTAGGTGGGCGTGGTCACGGCGGCCATCCAGATAGCGGAAATGCCCTGCCGCGGCTACCATTGCGGCGTTGTCTGTGCAATAGCGTATCGGGGGAAACCGCACGGGCACCGTGACCTGATGCTGAAGCTCGCTCCGCAGCCGGGTGTTGGCAGCCACGCCACCCGCCACCAGAAGCTGGACGGCATCGTGATCCTCCACGGCGGCAACCGTCTTACTCACCAGAGCATCGACCACAGCCGCCTGGAAACTGGCCGCAAGGTCAGCGATGGGCAGGCCCGATTCCGCATCGACGCCAGCCTCTGCCAGCTTGACGCCGCGCCGGTCCACATCCTCGCCGGCCTGTCGCTGCAAGGCCTGAACCTGACGCAGTACAGCCGTCTTTAGGCCGCTGAAGGAGAAATCATAGGGCCCGACCTGGAGCGCCCGCGGGAACGCAAAGGCTTCGGGATCTCCCTGCTCCGCCACGCGCTGGATGGCAGGCCCGCCAGGATAGCCCAGGCCCAACAATCGGGCGATCTTGTCGAACGCCTCGCCTGCGGCGTCGTCGATGGTGCTACCAAGGCGTCGGTACTGATGATGTTCCTCCACCAACACCAAATCGGTGTGCCCTCCAGAGACGACTAGGCAAAGCAACGGGAAGGGTGGCGGCGGCCAGCTAACCTCCGTCTCGCCGGGCGGCACCAACCAGTTGGCATAGATATGCGCTTCGAGGTGGTTGATTCCGACCAAGGGGATGTCGCGAGCGTATGCGATCGCCTTGGCAGCGTTGAGCCCTACCAGAAGCGAGCCCGCCAGGCCCGGGCCGTACACCGCGGCGATGGCGTCGATATCCTCCCAGTCGGCCCGTGCTTGGGTCATGGCCTCCCGCACGACAGGCGTGATCGCCCGGATATGCGCCCGCGAGGCCATCTCTGGGAAGACTCCGCCGTACCGCTTGTGGAGCTCGGTCTGCGACGCTACTACGTTCGACACCACATGCCGGCCGTTTTCCACAACGGCTGCTGCAGTCTCGTCACACGAACTCTCGATGCCAAGAATCAAGGTCATGGTGTTTCCCGCTATGGCAAGGCACTTCCGCCAGGATAGGGCGTGATGGCGGTCAGGAGAAGTGTTCGGCCACTCACAAGGAACAGCCTCCCGGTCTCCTCATCGACATAGAGCCCTTGCAGATCCCGAAGCACCTCCTGGCCCACGTTAGCACGGAACTGCCGAAGGTAGTTGCCCTGCTTGTCGAACTGGAGGATGCGCTCGGTGCCGGTATCGGCCACATACACAAACCCCGGCGCGTCGGGCTCTTGCTCGCCGCTCACAAAGATCGCCCGCGGGCTATCCATGGGATCGGGCAGCCCAGCCATGGAAAAGGGTTGCGCCTCTCCGGCAAGGTACTTTTCGACGCTCCCGTCGGCATACAGGACGTACAGGTTTCCGTCCACCGCCATATCTACAGCGCCCGTCAGATCGACGCCTTGATAGGCACCGAGATAGTCCACCGGCGGCGTCGTGTATGCGTCATCCACGGGAGTGTACTTCAGGATGCGTCCCATCAGCGGGTCGAGCACGTACAGGTTCCCATAGTAGGCACCCATGGCAACCGGGCCAAGCCATGCGTCGCTGTTGGCCACAGGCTGCAACGAAATCCCCGTCTGAGGCAGGAACTCGATCAGCGAGCCACTGCGCTCTAGCGCTGCAAACGTACTCTGCCGACGCACGCCTCCAGACTCGATCCAAGCAATGTCCACGATGTCACCGACCACGATGCCTGCCAGCTCGTCGCCGGGCTCCAGGATCACGGGATCCGGTGCAGCATCCTGAAGCGCATCACCCACCTCGTTCAATACGAACCGGCATACCGTGTCGCTGCCTCGATCGAGAACATATGCCTCGTTGTCGCGAAGCACGATCCGGGCCGAGTCCACCGGAGCGTCCGGCGCATGGGGGATTTCCACGATCTGCCATACATGATAGAGGCGCTCCACACGGTCCAACTCGTCCAGCCTGCGCGTAGCCCGGCTCGACAGGTCTGCAAGCCCGGTATGTTCTGGATCGAACGCAAGCCCTTCTTCTACCGCGTCGAGGCATTCGAGCAGAAACCGCCGGGCGGTGGCGCTGTCCTCTGTCGCTTGCGCACTATCCCAAGCATTCGCAGCTCGTGTGTAGATATCGCGGAT
>CAYOBT010000070.1:0-9336 GCA_964402205.1 uncultured Anaerolineales bacterium | reverse complement strand
CTGGTAGGTAAAGGCGCCGATGCCCTTGGCGCCATAGGCCAGCGCCGTGTACACTTGCCAACGAACCTCGTCGGCTGTTGGAATGCGCCAGTTGGCCAGGGCGCAAGTTTGAAGCCAAAGGCAAAAGGGCGTGTCGCCGGCGGCCTCGCGCGCGACGGCCAGGTTCTCAAACCACCCCGGGCGCACGCTATCATCGTCCAGCAGCGGGTAGAAATCGTACGAGAGCCACGCCGGCTGGACGATCTCCATAAAGCGGCGGACGTGCTCGGCATACGACACGGTCCCAAGCTGATCCGCATTGGCATAGTTCGGAAACAGGTTCGTGTAGGCGACGCGATCGGGGTCCAGCTCGCGGATCGCCTCAGTGAGGCGTCCCAGGTCCTCAAACGCCGCGGCCGACGGCTCGTCGGTGATGAGGTAGCCCCAGAGCCCTTCCGTCTCCGCATAGTCGGCCACCACCGCCTCCACCACCTCGCGCCAGCCCTCTCGCTGGGGCAGGTCTCGCGTGATGCGCGCGTCGCCCACGATAGCTCGTAAGCCCAGCTCGGCGCACCAACCGATGCGGCGTCGGTTCTCCTCGGGGGTCGGCGCGGCCACCAGCGCTGCCGTGAACCCGCACTCGGCCACCTCACGGTAGAAGGCTCGCGTCTCGCCGCCGGGGTAGGCCATCACCGGCATCATCGTGTCTGACATGATGCCCTCCTAGGCCAACTTGCCGCGCATGGGGTCGCCCTCAGGGCCATAGACGGCGTTGCGCTCCAAGAGCTGCAGCAGGCCCGCCTCGTCCATGTCGTGATGGAAGCGCTTGAGCTCGTCGCCGCTGAGGGTCGGCATGGGCGGGACGGCGGATCCCACCGCGAATCCCAGCCGCTGACACGTCGCTCGTACCGAAGGGATGGCCCCGTACCGACGGACCACGTCGATGATCCGGTTGGCGCAGAACTGCAGTCGCCTGGCCATGGCAAGCTCACCGGCCGCTAGCGCGCCGCGGATATCCACATAGAGCCGCGGCATAAAGTTGTAGGTGCTGCCGATGGCGCCCTCGGCCCCCAGCACGGCGCAGACCAGATGCAGATCGTCGGGGCCCGAGATGACGTTGGTGACCTCGGGATCGCGCAGGGCCATAAAGGTGCTCAGGTAGGCCATGTCCATATGCGAGAACTTTATGCCGGCCACGCCTGGCAAGCGACACAGAGCAGCAAGCTGCTCCGGCGACATCTCGTTGCCCGTATAGCGCGGGATATAGTAGAGATAGAGGGGCACGCTACCCGCGGCCTCGGCGATGGCCTGATAGTGCCCTCGCAGCGCTTGGTGAGGGTAGTCAAAGTAGAATGGCGGCACGGCGCTGATGGCGTCGGCGCCGGCCAAGCTGGCATGCTGAGCCAGGTCGACGGCCTGCTCGGTGTTGATGCTGCCCACGTGGACCATGACGGGTACGCGACCCTTGGCGGCCTTGATGCCCACCTCAGCCATCTCGCGGCGCTGCGCTGGCGAGAGCAGTACGCCCTCGCCGGTGCTGCCGCACACATACAGCCCCCCAATGCCCGCGGCGATCAGGGCATCCACCAGCTCTTGGGTGACGGCCACGTTGACGCGGCCGTCACCGTTCAGGGGCGTCACCAGCGCCGGCCACACACCTCGGAATCCACCCATCGCGCATCTCCCTTCTCGGTCTCGTTCACAACGCGTTCGCTCAGAGGGGTGCGGGCCTCAGGCCGCCCCGGCCTCCTTGACGGCCTCTTCGGTCATGTAGGTGATAGGCGGCTCCTCGGAAAGCTCCACAGGCTCGGCCTGGGCCGCGCCGGCTACCATGTCTGCATAGGCATCGTCGATCCCGGTGGCTTGCATGGCCTCCTCAGTCGGCCTACCCGTGACGGCATCCCAGTCCAGCCGCTGATAGTACTCGGAAGCCACGGGCTCGAATCGGTCCAGATCCAAAGCCCGCCGCTCGCCCACAAAGCGGTTGGCCCAGTTCTCGGGGTAGGTAAAGTAGGGAAGGACGCTCTCGTCCATGCGGCGGTCCCGACGGAAGTGGCGAACCTGCAGCGCCCGCTCCAGCGTAAAGGCGTTGAGGTTGGCCCGCTCAAAGGCCGCCGCGTCCCAATCGACGCCAGTGCCCGCCCGGAACAGGGCCGCCTCCACATCGCGACCCTCGATACCCAGGATACGCGGGATGCCATCCTCCGAGTGAGGGCTCGCGACCAGCGGCGTCACATAGTCGTCGTTGGGGAGACTATCCTTCATCATCGAGCGCACCACATGGAACGCCCCGGCGGCTGCCTTGCCCTCATAGCTGCCCTTTGGATCCAGCGCGCGATCGTCGCCATAGAGCCACTCGGCGATGCCCGGTATCTGCGCCAGCCGCGCCCGCTCCTGCTCGGGCGTCATGCGGCCAGCTCGCATGGGAATGTAGGTCATGAACCGCGAGGCGTGTCCGTGACCGCTAGGGATCGGATCGCGCGTATCGGTCATCCACTGGAGCACCGAGGCGATCCAGTAGGGGAACACCACATAGTTGGCAAAATCCCCGTGGCCGTCCCAGTGGCCCGCGTGACCCCACCCGGTATAGTAGCGCCGCATCAGATCGACGCCAAGATCCAGCGAGCGTGCCGCCGCCCAGCCGCCCTTGGCCAGTTCGTCGCCCAACCCTTCGCGGTAGGCGATGGCGTGCACCAGCATGGCCCAGAACTCGGGTGCGTCCCAATCCATCGGAACGCCGTTGATCTTGCCCAAGATGCCAGTGTCCTGACACGCCTCCAGCCATGGGACCATGCCGATGAGCAGGTCCCACTGGTTGATGCCATACGTGTTGGAAAGGACGTTGATCTCAAAGGCGCCGCGCATGCCAAGGTGCCAGTCAAAGACGCCCCGGCGGTCGAGACCTGGCTCGCTGCGGACGCCGCGCAGCAGGCCGCCCACGCAGGCCCAGTGCCCCGAATACGTGCGATCGTGCGCCACCCCCTGAATGCCCTGATAGTACACGTTGCACGGCGTCGGGCAGGCCTCGGTGCAGGCATAGAGCCGCACATGGCCGCCGCCCTGTTCCTCCAGTTGCTCGTTGAGCTTGGCGATATGCTCGCGCCGCGCCGACATGGCGCCGCCGTGCTCTTGCGCCAGTGCTCGCGAGAGGGCGCGGATACGGTCCTCGTCCGCCAAAGAGACGCGGCCCGTCCCGACAACCGTGATGGCCTTGAGCTTCTTGGAGCCCATCACCGCGCCCAGCCCGCCGTGCCCTGCCGCCGACGAGCTTGCGGTCTGAATGGTGGCGATGGCGCTCAGATGCTCGCCGGCAGGCCCGATAACCAGCGAATGCGCCCCGCGGCCGGCGTCGGCCTCTAGCGCGTCCAGCGCGTCGATGACCTCCATGCCCCAGAGCTCGTCCGCCGGCAGGATGCTAACCTCATCGTCGCGGATCAGGACGCGCACCGGAGTCTCCGAGGCGCCCGTCACCACGATGCCGTCATAGCCGGCTCGCTTGAGCTCCCCACCAAAATGCGCACCGATGCTAGAGCGCGTGAACCACTCGCAGGGCCAACCCTGCGGGCTAAAGGCCGCCACCGTCGCGCGGCCCGAGTAGGCCGCGCGCGAGCCCGTCAAAGCGCCCGCAAACACCATCAGGGGATTGGCAGGATCCAGCGCCGGGACCGGCTCGGGGGCCAGCTCCCAGGCCGCGCGAGCCGTCAGTGCACGCCCCCCGATCCAGTCGGGTAGCCAGGGCGCCGTCTCTCGCGCACGGATCGTCCCCTCGCTCAGATCGACCAACAAGACGCGATTGGCCCAGGCGTCCATCTCTGCGAAACGCGGCACATGTGCCGTGATCGAACCCATGCTTCCCCCCTCATCCTCTCACCGCATGGCATCGAACCATGTAAGAGCCATCATAGCGACGCCGGAAGCTGCGTCAAGATCGGCTGAGCGGCTTGTCGCCTCGCCAGGGCCACGGTATAATCGCCCGTGTTGTCGCGGATGGGCGGCAACGGTTTGGCAAACGACCACCGGCCGGTTCCTAATGGCAAGGGGCCCATGTCTGAACCTATGACGCCTGCCGAAGCCGACCGCCTCGATCCAGCTCTTCAACGAGACGACTCGTTCGAGCCTGTGGGCCCGGCGCCCAAGTCGCCGCTGCGCGATCTGGCCAACGCTCGGCTCCTCCAGGGCGGCGCCATGGTCGCCATGCTGGCCTTTACCCTGGTGGGCAGCCTAGCCCTGATGCTCCTCGCCAGCAGCGACCAGCTGCACCGCGAGGCGCGCTACCTGGTGGGACAGATCACCGCAACGCCCAGTATCACCCCAACGCCGACGATCACGCTGACGCCCACACCGACCAACACCCCGACGGTAACGCCAACGCCCACGCAGACGCCAACCCTCACGCCCAGCCTGACACCCACGCCCACCAACACGCCCACGGTGACGCCGACCTTGACGCCGAGCCCCACGCCCACGCCCGATTGGATCACCGATGCCTACTTGCCGCTGCCCACCGAGGAAAACTGGATCGAGGTGGACCTTGGCGACCAGACGCTGCGCGCGTGGGAGGGCACCGAGTTGGTCTTTGAGACGTTGGTCTCCACGGGCAAGGCCGGCACGCCGACGTTGCTGGGCAAGTTCCGCGTGCGCACCAAGCTCCGCTCCCAGCTCATGACGGGGCCTGGCTACTATTTGCCGAACGTCGAGTATGTCCAGTACTTTGTCGGGGCCTTTGCCCTGCATGGCGCCTACTGGCACGACAAGTGGGGCACCCCCACCAGCCACGGCTGCGTCAACCTGCGCAACGAGGACGCCGAGTGGCTCTACTACTGGACGACGCCGACCATGCCCGAAGGCGCCCAGCGCGTGGAAGCCACGGCTGCCAACCCGGGCACCTGGGTCATCGTGCATCCCTAGGGTTCGCTACCGGCCCGCTGCCTCCCGCTCCCGCCCAATTTAGACGCAAGTTTGACGCACAGGGCACTGGATCTGTGGTACAATGCTTGTAGTCGAGCATGAGGGTGCAGTTGGTGAAGGGCCCGGACCCGGGATAGCCTTGTGGGTAAACCAACTACGAACCCTGCCTGAGCAGGTACTCTCTACTACTGCGAGCGTGCTAGCCAGCTCGCCCCAGCGAAACAGCGCTCCCTCGGGGGCAGTGCAAAAGTCGCACACCCCGTGCTCGGCTTGTCCTATCGGTCCGCGGAGCGACCGCCGGTGTGATCGCGGCAGCGCGTTGCTCGCGAACGCATCAGGCGCCGCAGAGGATAGGATATCAAAAACGCAACGGGGGAGCCGACGGGCTCCCCCGCTGTGCGTTACCCGTAGATTCTGCTATCCCCGATGCCGATGCCGCTCGATGATCTCGCGCTGGAGATCGCGATCCAGCGTGACAAAACGCGCGGAAAAGCCCCCCACCCGCACGATCAGGTCGGCGTGGCAGTCCGGATGCTCGACGGCATCCTCCATCTCGGCGACGCTGGTCATGTTCCCCTGGAAGATCATCCCGCCACGATCGACAAAGCTCACGAGCAGCGCCTTGAGCAACGGCGCGTTGATCCACTGCTCGTCCATGTCCCACATCGTCGTCGCGCCGCCCAGGACGCAGGCGCAATCCAGTGAGAGGCACGAGTTCATCGCCGGCGTGATGCCTTCGGCCATGGCGCGCTTGCTCGGCGTCAGCCCGTGGCCGATGAGCTCCGCAGCGCGAGAGCCATCGGGCCGCGCGCCCAGCACCTTGCTCGCCGACGGCGTCCACACAAAGTTGAACACCATGGGCTTGAGGCGTCCGCCAAACCGCGTTCGTTGGGCCGTGGCCAGGTCGCAGACGCTGGCCAGCACGCGCTGACATAACGCATCGGCATCGTCCGACTCGCGGCCATACGGCGGAATGGCGCGCAACCTGGCCTGCAGGGCCTCGTACCCCTCATAGTTGGCGCGCAGGGCGTGCAGCAGCTCTTCCGGCGTAACAAAGGCCTCGCGGAACACGGCCATGTCCAGCGCATGGAGGGCGTCAGCCGCCGCGGTGATGCCCAGCGGCGCAAAGCCATAGTCGTGGTAGCGCGCACCGCCGTCCTGCTGCTCGCGGCCGCGAGCGAGGCAATCGTCCACCAGGCTGGACAGCAGATAGCACGGACGCAGCTCGGCATAGGCGGCACTGGCGATATCGATGGCCCGCGCCATCTCGCGATACTCGCGCGCAAGCTCGGCCTCGAACGCCCCGTACAGCTCCTCGAACGAGCCATAGCTGGTGAGATCGTCACAGATGGCGATGCGCCGCTCGCCCGTCAGGAGATCAATGCCGCCCGTCAGGACCAGTTCGAGCGTCTTGGCAACATTCAGGATCCCGGAAAAGTTGAGATCGCAGGCGGCCCCCTGCACGCTGATCTCCATGCAACCGCCAGCCATGTACCGAGCGGCGTCCTCCGAGGGCACGCCCGCCCCCTCTAGCGCGGGGAGCACTGCATCGTCGTTGTAGATCTGGGCGCGATTGCGGCCGTGCAGCAGGTACTGCACCGTGAGATCCACCAGCTCCTGCGAGCTCTGGCTGGATAGCCGCACGTACACCGAAGGATGCGTGAGGTCCAGTGCGCCGATGGAATGGATGATCAGACGCGTGAGCACGTTCTCGCTCGAGCTGCCGTCGGCCTCGCAGCCGCCGACGGTCATGGCCTCCACCCAGCCATCGCCATGCGACAGCCGCTCGTGGAAGCGGATCAGGAGCTCGTCCACCAGCTCTTTGGCCTCGGCAAGGGTGATGCGCCCCGCATCGAGGTCGCGTTCGAGATAGGGACCAAGGATGGCGTCCACGCGGCCGGGCCCATTGCCGCCAAACGGGTTCTCGAACATGAGCGCCAGGTGCTGCAGATAGAAGCTCTGCACAGCCTCGTAAAAGGTCCGCGCGGGATAGCGCGGCACCCGCTCGCAGAGTTCGATCAACGTCGCGAGCCGGTCCGGCTCGGCTCCGGTGGCTCGACTCGCGTGCTGACGCAAGGCCGCCACGTGGCGATCGTTCCACTGCAAAACGGCTTGCCAGAGCAGGATGGCCCCTCGATAGAGGTCGCGGGCCTTGTCGTCAGGGGCTTGGTCCAAGCGCGAGCGCAGCATCGCCAGGTGACCCTCGACCCCGCGCTCCAAGATGCGATCCCAGCGCCAACCGATGTGCCCAGGAGCGCCTCCCACGCGCAGGTACGGCTCGATGGCCTGCGCCTGGCGGTGCGCGATCTGCGCGTGGGGGTTGTAGGCGCGCCAGGCCTCATCCCAAGGGCTGGCCTCGGTGGGCGCGTCGGGGCGCGGCAGCTGGTAGAGCATCCCCACCAGGCGCTCGTCCTCCAGCAGATAGACGGGCGCCGAGACGAGCGCGTGCGCCAACGAACGCGCATAGCGCTCGCGATAGGGCAGCTCACGGAACGGCCCGAAAAAGGCGTCCAGCATCTCGCGGTGGCGCGTCGGCGCAGGGGAGCTGGCACACCGCTCGCGGCTGGCCTCGCGGAACCGCCGGATACGCCCCGAGAGCGGCATGAACCCGGCCTCAAGCGCCGCAACGACGGCAGCAGATTGCTTCAACGGGACTCCTCGCTAGGCTAGGCCTTTTCCGCCGTCACGCGCATGATCTGCCCATAGTAAATCCGGTGATAGTCGCTGCCGCCGTACGAGCCCTCCTCCACCTCGGCATCCAGCGTGGCTGGCAAGACGTCGTTGTGGTGGACCACGCGGCACTCGTACACCTGCGTCGCGCCGTCAAGAGTGATGGTGTCGGCCACCTCGCTGACACAGTAGGTCCGGTCGTACTCGCCGAACTTGTCCACGTTGCGGCCCGAGCGCGTCCCGCAGACGTTCACCCAACTGAACATGTCATCGCTGGGGACGTTGACGCTGAACGCCTGCGATGCCTCGATGAACTGGTAGGTGTACCGCGAGGGCCGTACCAGCACGCAATAGATCGGCAAGCCCCAGATGATCCCCAGCGTGCCCCAGCCAATGGTCATCACATTGGCCTCGCCCGAAGGCTTGCTAGCGGCCAGCAAGAGGCCGGGATGGCTCAGGCGATCCAACATCGTCTTCATACCATAGTCAGGGGCAACCTCGACGCGCGTCATAGCGTTTCCTCCTCGTTCTGTGTGGGAGCGTGGGTGGCCAGCGGGTCAACCTTCTGGCGCACCAGCCCCGACTTGCTGCGGCTGAACTGAAGCTCGGTGCCGGTGGGACCGCGCCCCGATAGAATGTTCCGACTCAGCGCAATGTCCTCCTCCGCCTCGTAGGTGCTCATGGTGCCGATGCAGACCATGTCCGTCGGCTTGATGCTGCCATAGACGAACGTCAGCCCCGTGGGCGGAAGCACGCGACCGGCAGCCAGCGGCTTGATGACGATGATCGGTTTCGGCGTTTCGTTGATGATGCGGCAGATCCAGTCCGTCTCAACTTGGCACAAGAAACCGACGGGATTGTAGAGCTGGATGTAGGTCGCCACGTCATAGCCGGCATCATCGCAGACAACCACCGTCTCGGGACGATGCGTCGAAAGCCCAGGAATCATCCCCAGCTCGCGGATGCGCTCCGTGACGCGCTCTAGGCCAAGGATCCGCTTCTGGTTGACGATCATGTTGCCGTCGGTCCAGTGCTGGTGCGGCAGGCAGACAGCAGCCCCCATCTCCGCCGAGAGCTCGATGCCCGGCATCAGATCGTCCACGCCCTCGCCGCTCGGCGTGCAGAACCAGTGGATCGTGACACCCGTCTCTTTCTTGACGCGGCGGATGGCTTCCTGCATGAGGGGCTCGGGGCCAGAGAGGACGGCGTTGCAGCCGTTGCGCGCAAACACGCTCATGATCTCGACGATCATGTCCACATCCATGTACTCGCGGATCCACCGGCTCTTGGCCGCCGAATAGTGCGAGAAGCCCCGGAACCAGTTGGTACCGATGATCAGCCGCGAGACCTCTAGGTCCTCGATGTGAGTCATGGGAAAAGCGCTCATGCCTAGCTCCTCGTTGATGCGCAAGACGACGACGGCCTCTTTGCTTGGCACATTGTCCGGGCTGCGCCAGTGCGTGTCAAGGCCCTCGGCACGCGCAGCCATACTCTCCCGACGATCCCGTTGCCCCAACCGCGACCGGGCCGAGTCCTTCCCCATGCCCATGCTGAAACAGGGACAGGCTGAAAGCTGCTTGGTGCCTCCCACCCTTGCGGAGCCTCGCCTCTGGTGCTAGAATCGCGGCATGATACAGCAAACCACTGCCCAGACGCCAACCCCAACGCAGACCACGGATGCCCCCGCCTGGCACCGATGGCCACCTTGGGGCGTGGTAGGGATCGCGGTAGTGCTGCGCGTCCTGCTTGAAGTGCTGCGGGTAAAACTTCGGCTGCGGC
>CAYOBT010000069.1:0-9412 GCA_964402205.1 uncultured Anaerolineales bacterium | reverse complement strand
CACCGCGTTGCGCGTGGCCAGCAAGACGCTGAACCCCACTGGAATCTCCGCTCAGTGGGAGGCTCTCCGCACGACCGTGGACGACGTGGATCAGCAGACGCGCGTCAGGCCCCACGTGGAGCTCGCCAACAGCGTCACCGAGGGCATCCTCCGCGAAGCTGACCAAGGCTACGAAATGGTGCTGATAGGCGCTACGCGCGAGAGCCTGGTGGACCGCCTCTTGTTCGGGAACCTGCCGCAGCGCCTATCCGAGCAGATCGAGCAGCCGCTCATCATCGTGCGCCGACGCGATCCATTCGCCCAACACGCCTTGCGGCAAGCCCGGTGGCGATTGCTGCAGACTTTGCCGCAGCTCACCATGCAAGAGCGAATCGGCATCTACCAGACTGTCCGCCGTGGTGCTCGTACCGACGCCGATTTCTATGTCATGATGATCCTGGCGACGGCTATCGCGGCGCTGGGACTACTCCTCAACAGCTCTGCCGTCATTATCGGGGCGATGATCATCGCACCACTGATGTCGGCGCTTCTGGGGCTAAGCCTGGGCGTCGTGCAGGGAGATTTCTGGCTGGTGCGCGTCTCTCTACGGACGTTGCTGTTGGGCATCGTCCTCTCGCTGGGGGTGAGCATGGTCTTGGCGGTGATCGTTCCTCAGCGCAACGTCACCGCCGAGATGGTCGGGCGCAGCTCGCCGACGCTGCTCGATCTGGCCGTGGCACTGGCGTCAGGCGCCGCGGCCGCCTATGCCTCGTCCCGACGCGACGTGGCTAACGCGCTAGCTGGGGTCGCCATCGCAGTGGCGTTGCTGCCACCCTTGGCCACGGTGGGGCTCGCGTTCGTGATCGGGGCTGAGGTAGTGGCACTCGGTGCAGCGCTCCTCTTTCTCACGAACCTGGTGGCCATCGTCTCGGCAGCGGGCCTGTTCTTCTTCCTGATGGGATTCCATCCCGACGTTGGCGAAAAGGACCGCGAGCGCACGTTCCGCGGCGGGCTGTGGGGCACGCTGAGCTTGCTCATCGCCATCACGGCCGTCTTGGCGACGCTGACGGTGGACGCGGTGCAGCAAAGCCGATTCACTCATGCGGTAGAGGCCACCCTCGAACGAGAGGTTGGGCTGTTGGGTCAGGACGTGACGCTGGAGGATTGGCGGACTGTGGGCCGTCGCGGTTCGACCGTGGCCATCGAGGTGGAGCTGCAATCGGCCACCGACCTCACCGATCAGGAGGCGCAACATGTGGAGAATGCCTTGGCCACGAGCCTGGATCAGCCCGTGGACCTGGCCCTAATCATCACGCGCGTCCAGAGGCTGGACGCGGGAGCGTCAGGAAGTTGACATAACATATCTAGTGAGACTGACCTGGCTGCTGGATGAGAGCTCATCTACGCTTTCGGCGTCGGCGCGTCCTCCGCGCGAGCAAGCAGCGCCAGCCACACGACGGTCACGATGCCAAAACCTACCAAGACCACCAGTTTGAGGAAACGCGAGGGAAGCAGCAGCCCGCTCAACCCCAGAAAAGCCGTCACGCCCCAATAGAGCGCCAGGATGCGCCACGTTGGCCAACCAGCGTCTACCAAGCGAAAGTGGAGGTGGCCTCTGTCGCCTGCGTCGAGCGCTTTTCCACGGCGCCAGCGCCAGTGCAACTGCCAGGCGACATCCACAATGGGAACCCACAGCACCAGCAGGGCGGTCGCAACCTTGGCGCCAGCGATGATGGCCATGGCACCCAACGCGAACCCCAGCAGGTAGGCGCCGCCCCCCAGAAAGATGCGCGCCGGGGGCACGTTGAAGGCCAGGAATCCCAGGCAGCAGCCCAGCAGCGCCAATGGCAGCAGGGCGACGGTCTCCTGACCGAGACGCAGCATATGCGCGCACAGCACCAAGCTAGCGATGGCCGTCACGCCCGTGGCCAGGCCATCCACGCCGTCGAGCAGGTTCATGGTGGTGCCAAAGCCCGTCAGCCAGAGGATGCTGATAGGCAGCATCAGGTACCAATCGATCTTGATCTGCTGGTCCGAGAAGGGGTCATTGAACAGCTCGATGATGACGTCATAGCGGATGGCAGCCAGCGCCGCTACGAGCAAGATCAGCGCCTGCGCCCACCCTGGGAGCTCGTAGCGGTCGTCCAACAGGCCGCCCAGCCAGACGATGCCGCTTCCTAACAGCATGCCCGTGATCCGGAACCACTCGCCCGGATCGCTGCGAGGCACACCTGCGGTGCTCAGGACTGCCAGAAGCAGCGCAGGGAACAGCGCAAAGCCGCCGATGCGCACAACCCGGCCGTGGTGCTTGCGGCGCCCTCCGGGTAGAGCCTCGATGCCGTAGCGCCGCCCCAGGCAGATCGCCAGCGGCGTCAGGGCAAGCGTTGCCCCAAGAGCCACGCCAAAGGTGATGGCATACCGGCCAACGGGGATCATGGCACCGTCCTAGGGATCCCTCAGCCCGTGCCGAACTGGCGGTCGCCTGCATCGCCAAGGCCAGGCACGATATAGCCCTCCGGTGGGTCGCCTTGACTGACGGGGGCCGGCGTGAGATGGTCGTCGATGGCCCCAACATAGATATCCACATCGGGATGCGCCTCGGTCAACGCCTTGATGCCCTCTGGCGCGGCGATGACGCCGACGAACTTGATGCGATCGGCGCCCCATCGCTTGAGGATATCCACGGTCGCCACCGCAGAGCCTCCCGTCGCCAGCATGGGATCGAGCACTAGGCAAACCTGGACCGTTGGGTTGACCGGCAACTTGTTATAGTATTCGACCGGCTGGAGCGTGCGATGGTCGCGGTACAGGCCGATGTGCCACACCTCAGCGGTTGGCATGAGCTCCCAGATACCCTCCACCATGCCGAGCCCCGCCCGCAGGATGGGCACCAGGCCGATCTTTTCCCCGAGCTCGTGTCCATCGGCATCACCGAGAGGCGTGCGAACAGCGCGCGCTTCCAAGCGCAGGTCGCTCGTCGCCTCGTAGGCTAGCAGGATGGCGACCTCGCGCACGAGTTCGCGGAACTTTTTGGGTTCTGTCTGCACGTCGCGCAGCAAGGTGAGCTTATGGAGCACCAGCGGATGCGAGCAGGGATGCACACGCGGCCCATAGTCCATGCGAGGATCCTCCTTGGCTTGGCAAAAGGGGTAGCCTGCACATGCTGGCTACCCCTTGTCCGATCACGTCAGGCCGTTAGGCCGAGCACTCTTCCTCATGCAAGAGCCGCTCCCACTCTTGGTCCACCTTTTCCTGGATCTCCTCTAGGAGATCGGCGTTGGCCGGGCGGAACAGGTGGCGGAAGCGCCCCTGCGTCTTGAACCAGTCGGCGACCGGTTTCTTGTCGCGAGGCTTGTAGTTGACGGTTACCTTGGTCCCGTTCTCGACCTCGTACAGCGGCCAGTAGCATGTATCAGCCGCTAGCTGCGAGATATTCAGCGCGCCATCGGTGGCGTGTCGCCAACCACGCGGGCACGGGGCCAGCACGTTGAGGACAGCCGGGCCATTAGCGCGAGCAGCTTTCTTGGCCTTGGTCATGAGGTCGCGCCAATTGTGGGGCGCAGCCTGCGCCACATAGGGGATATCGTGTGCCGCCATGATGCGGGTAAACGGCTTGCGCCACTGCGTCTTGCCGGGCAGGACGTCGCCAGCAGGCGACGTGGTCGTGTGGGCACCACGTGGTGTCGCACCAGAGCGCTGGATGCCTGTGTTCATATAGGCCTCGTTGTTGAGACACACATAGATGAACTTGTGCCCGCGCTCCAAGGCACCCGAGATGAACTGCAACCCGATGTCATAGCTAGCACCATCGCCGCCAAAGGCGACAAAGGTGATCTGCTTGTCCTCGGGGATCGCGCCGCGTCGCTTGAGGGCCTTGAAGGCAGCCTCTGCGCCCGAAATCGTCGTAGCCGCGTTCTCGAACGCGTTGTGGATCCAGGGCACACGCCACGAGGTATAGGGATAGACTGTCGTTGAGACCTCCAGGCAGCCGGTGGCCGCACTGACGACTACCGGGCCGTCGATGGCATGGAGGATCTGGCGCACGATGGTCGGCTCGGCGCAGCCAGCGCAAAGGCGATGGCCCGGCGCGAGCCGTTCTTCCTGGTTGATGATATCGCGGAGGCGAATCCGGATTCTTTCTGCCATAGTGGATAGACTCCTCGCTTACCTTTCCTCGGCGGAAGCGCGAGCCGCCGCCGCTAGAACTCTCGTCACTCGCGCAGACCGAGGTATCGCACCATCGCACCCCGATCGCCCTCGGCGGCCACCTCTGCCAAGTCGTCATAGACGGACTCGATCATGGGCGGGAGCGTATCCCTGCCGCCCAGGCCATAGACATAGTCAACCACAGGCAACCCTACCACACCGTGGTTATAGAGCGCCGCAGTCAGATCCGTAAAGATGGGTCCGCCGCCCTGAGGCGATCCGAAGGAAATGGCTCGGTCCAGCACGGCCACGGCCTTGCAGTCCTTGATGGCGTCGACGAGCATATCATCCGGGAACGGGCGATAGACGCGCGGACGGATGACGCCGACTTTGTCGCCCTTTGCGCGAAGCTCGCGTGCCACGGCGCGTGCCGTGCCGCCGGTCGAACTCAGCACGATGATGGCGAGCTCGGCGTCGTCCATGCCAAACATGTCGAGGATCGGCTGCGGGCGTCCGGAAAGCTCCTCGTACTCGCGCCCCACCTCTCTGATGACGCGCAAGGCGTGCTTGATGAGGGCCTCGCTCTGCTCGCGCTTGTGCTCGAAATAGTAGTCGGTAAAGTCCCAGGCGCCGAACGTCGCGGGGCGGTCGGTATCCAGGAGCGTGAGCTCGGGCTCATAGCTGCCCACAAAGTCGCGGACGGCCTCGTCAGGCAGCAACCCAACGCGCTCGACGCCGTGCCCGGTGATGAAACCATCCTGGCAGCTCATGATAGGCGTCAGCACGTCGCTATGCTCGGCAATGCGCACGGCCTGGATCGTGTTGTCATAGGCCTCTTGGCCCGTCTCGGCATAGAGCTGCATCCAGCCCGAGTCGCGAGCGCCCATGCTGTCCGAGTGGTCGCAGTGAATGTTCAGCGGCCCAGACAGGGCGCGGTTCACGACGGTGAGCACGATGGGCAAGTGCATACCGGACGCGATATAGAGCTCCTCCCACATGAGAGCGAGCCCATTGGCCGCGGTCGCCGTCATGGTGCGGGCACCCGAGACCTCAGAGCCGATGCAGGCGCTCATGGCCGCGTGTTCGCTCTCGACGGGCACGAACTCGGTATGGACAATGCCATCAGCGACATACTGAGAAAAGTTCTGAACAACGGCCGTCTGGGGGGTGATGGGATAGGCCGCGACAACGTCGGGGTCGATCTGCCGCATCGCCTGCGACACGGCGTTGGCCCCATCCAGAGGCATATACTTGCTTTCTACCGCCATGTAGGTCTCCTTCGCTTGCTAGGGATCAGCGCCGCGCCTATGCGTCCCCGTCGGATTCGGGAATCATCTGAATGACCTTGCCCATCTCGCCGGTGACCGCGTGCGGGTTCTTGATGTTCACCGGGCAAGCCTGGGCGCAGATGCCACAGCCCTTGCAGTGGTCATAGTCAAAAGCTGCGACTTTGCCATCCTCGACGGTAATGGCCGAGTCGGGGCAGACAATCCAGCAGATCAAGCACTGGGTGCATTGTTCGGTATCGCGTACGGGGCGCACCGTTCGCCAGGTGCCGGTGATATAGGTAACCGAGTTGCCCTCATCGCGAACGACGCCACCCGGGCTCACTTCCTGCCAGGGCAGATCGAGCCGCGGGGCTTGCTTCTTGGCCATACTAGGGACCTCCTATTTCTTGTGGCGGGCCCGCCTGGCTCGCCATCCTCAGATCGGGCCGAGAAAGGAAAGGCGGCTAGCCCTCGACGCACTCTTCATAGGTGCGTCGGAGCGAGCGCACGTTGGCCTCGACGATCTCTGGGCGCAGCCTTTCACCCAGATGCTCGCGGGCTGCCTCAATGGCGCCTTCCAGATCGATGAGATCCGTGGCGCGAGCCACGACGCCGAGCATCATGGTGCTAGGAATGTCACGCTTGAGCTCTTCCAAGGCGATCTTGGATGCATCCACGCAGAGGACGCGCCCTGTCCGAAAGCCGAGCCGATCGCGGATCTCTTCCGGAGTCTTTGAAGTGTTGACGAGTAGAGCCCCATCCTCCACGAGACCTTCGGTGAGATCCACAACGCCGATGAGGTTGGGGTTGACCACAATGACGATCTCGGGCTCCAGAATGGGGCAGTGGAACTCGATGGGTGCGTCGCTAATGCGTGTGTAGGCCTTGATGGGCGCTCCCATGCGCTCCGAGCCGTATTCGGGGAAGGCCTGGATATAGTTGCCCCCCTTCATGGCTGCTTCGCCCAAGAGCTCCCCCGCTGTGACCACGCCCTGGCCGGCGCGGCCATGCCAGCGGATCTCTATCATCTGGCTCATCCTTGATACCTCCCGTTGTGCGGATCGGACATCTGTGGGGTTTTGGGGTTGATCGGGAGCAGGCTACGGGTCCGCCGAGCCACACATGCGCGCCAAAGCGCAGGCTGGAGCAACCAGACCGCCTGCCCGTGCAAACATATACATTTATAGCCAACAGGGAATGCCTGTCAAGAGAGCGAGGCTAAGGTACAGCGTAGCCGCAGCGACGCGTCATCAGTCGCCAGAGGACTCGTCGCTGCGGACAGGTCGAGGGCGTCGCGGCGAAGGGGCGCCACGACCGAGCCCTGCTCTTGCTTCCTGCTCCTGGGCACACCTGACGCACATGGTGGTTTCAGGGACGATCGCGAGGCGCTCTGGAGGAATCGGGGCGCCGCAGATCTCGCAGATTCCGTACGTACCCCTCTCCACGTTCTCGATAGCTCGGTTGAGCTGCTCGACCTTTTCCTCGAGCCTATGGATAAACGAGAGCACCTTGCTGCGCTCATAGATGTCAGCGGCAGCGTCGACCAAGTCTTCGTCGCCAGCCGATGCGGGCTCAATCTCGGCGCGCGCTTCCACCTGCAAACGAGCAATCTCCGCCAAGGTGCGGTCGCGCTGCTCCACCAACTCTTGCAGACGTTGTTCCTTCAGTTCGTCCATCTTGACTCCCTCGATCCCCGCTAGAAGCGGATCAACGAAAAGACCGGGTAGCCCTCTAGCGCCTCACGGCCGTGAAGCGCTTCCAGTTCGATCAGGAAACAAAAGCCGACAACATGTCCGCCCACTTGTTCGACAAGCTGGCACGTGGCGTGTGCCGATCCGCCCGTTGCCAGCAGATCATCCACAATGAGCACCTTGTCGCCGGGCTCGATGGCATCGACGTGCATCTCAAGCTGGCTGGTGCCATACTCAAGCTCGTAGGAGACGGTTAGCGTCTGCGACGGGAGCTTGCCCAGCTTGCGTACGGGCACAAAACCTGTTGCGAGATGATAGGCCATCGGAGCGCCAAAGATAAAGCCTCGTGACTCGATAGCCACGATTTGGTCCAGATCGTCCTCTGCATAGTGCGCCACCATGGCATCGACGGCAGCCCGAAAGCCCGCCGCATCCTGGAGCAGGGTGGTGATATCCTTGAACAGAATGCCTTCGACGGGAAAGTCGGGCACGTCGCGAATGAGCTTGGCGAGATCGATCATGAGATGCGTCCCGTCCCCTTGTGTATCCAACCACGCAAACGGCCAGCCACTTGTAGAACAATAGTCCCCCTGTAAAAGGGGACTGGCGGGCCGCGTATGGATATGCGCTATCTTAACACTGTCAACCCAACGTATCAAACCGACGTGATTGCGAGCGTGGCCGTCGAATACACCCTCGGTGCCACCGCAGCGGAAAACGGGGCACACGCGTGGCCACTTTCACCGCATTCGGCCACATTTGTGGTATAATGTTGATGATCGCAAGATGCCGAGATCACACGGACGATCGGGAGGGGAGTTTGGCTTCCGAAAGTCGCCGCGGCACAAACACGCAGCGCCATCCAGCGCTGCGTGCTCTTGTGGGGTTGCTATGCACGGCGCTGCTGGCCATGGCAGGCGGGTGCCAAGGGCTCGACCTTTCTGACGAGCCCTCGGCGACTGCCACCGCGCCACCATCGGCAACGCCTGCGGCGAGGGTCACGGCAGTGCCGACCGAACCCGCCGCCACACCGACGCTGGACGCCAGTCGGCCACTCACCGTGACGCTCTGGGTGCCTCCAGACGTGGCCGCCACCGCCCGAGACGACGATGGCCTCTTGGCTGAGGCGGAACGTCGCCTGACGACATCGTCACCGAATGCGCGATTCGCCGTACACCCCAAGGCCATCGCCGGCCCAGGAGGCATCCCGGCACTGCTAGCGGCCATGCGACCAGTGCTCCCCGAGGCCCTTCCCGACGCCGCGCTCGTGGATGCGGCCGACATACCCGCGCTCGTCGAACAAGGCGTGTTGGTCCCCCTAGACGGCCTGCTCTCGGATGATGCCTGGGAGGGGCTCTATCCTTTTGCACGTAGCGCCGTTCAGGTTGGCGACGCTTCCTACGGTTTTCCGCTGGACGCCCACCTGACGGCCATGTTCTACAACACGGGCATGCTGAGCGAGGCTCCGTCCGATTGGGAGGCACTGCTAGCTATCGAGGGCGGCTACCTGGCTCCCTTGCGCGTGGGCGACGGGGTGACCTTTCGGCTCTTGCTGTCGCACTATGCTGCACTCGGCGGAGCTTGGCGGAACAGCGAGGGCCAGCCGATGCTGGACGCTACCATCGCTGCCAGGGTGCTGCGAGGCTACCTGGATCTACAGCGCAGTGGTGTTATCCCAGAGGGTGGCCTGAGCCTCGATTCGGCCGACGCGTGCTGGGCCGTCTATCTGACGGGCGAGGCAGCGGTCTGCAGCTCAACCTCCTACCAGTTCCTCAGGGACCGGAGCCAGCTGCGCTTTACCACGTATGCGGAACAGGCGTCCTTTGGTGGGAAAGCCCCCCCGGTGGCGACGTCTCGCGCGTGGGTATTGCTGACAGATGATCCAGCACGGCAAGAGGTGGTGGCCGAGTTCATTGCGCAGTGCGCGATGCCTACGCGATCTGCAGACTGGCTTCGAGCGAGCTATCAACTGCCAACGTCGCGTGCGCCACTGCCTCTCACCATCGAGGATGAGCGGGAGCGCGCGTTCTGGGCTCAGCAGCTAGAGAGCGCCATTGCCGCTCCCGACAGAGAGTTGCGCGAGCGGCTGCAGCCGGTCCTTGAGCGAGCATTAGAGGACGTGCTCGATGGCAGCACGACACCCGAGCAAGCGGCCGTTACTGCGGCCCTCGCACTGGAAAGCTCGCCCTGACCGATCACTGAGTAGGCGTCCGGTCCCACACCCGTGTCCAGGAGCATGTCTCGGATGTCGCGGAGTCGCGCCGTGGCGCGGTTCAGTAGGTACTCACTGTCTCCGGAGCGGAACAGCCGCCGAGAAACGACGATCTC
>CAYOBT010000068.1:0-9414 GCA_964402205.1 uncultured Anaerolineales bacterium | reverse complement strand
TCGAACGAGTAGTGCCGATTCGGGATCAAGGTTGCGGTGTGGGGCCACAGGTCCCAGCTTGACAGAGGTGCGTGGGCACCGCTATAATCTACTGACGTCTGCTTTGCATGAAAAGCTTACCCAGGAGGGGATAGTCATATGGTCAAGCGAACGTGGCAACCGAAGAAGCGCCGGCGTCTCCGTGTGCACGGCTTTCGGAAGCGTATGTCAACCAAGGGTGGCCGGAAGGTGCTCAAGTCGCGTCGCGCCAAGGGGCGCAAGGAACTGGCGGTTTCGCGCAAGAGCAAGGGTAGCTTGCGCTAGCGCCATAACGTGTTGCCCAGGCAGTGTCGATTGGTTCATGCCAAGGATTTCCGGCGCGTATACAGCCAAGGTCGGTCGCTAGCGAACGCGCTGCTAGTCCTCCGTTACCATCCAAATCAGCTTGACCACAGCCGCTTTGGCTTTGCTGTCGGCCGACGAGTAGGCAAGGCCATAGTGCGCAATCGGGTCCGGCGCCGCATGCGAGAGGCGGTACGTGCTGTACTGGATCTCACGCATGAGGGTTGGGATGTGGTGCTCATCGCCCGGGGCGAGTGCGCCCAGGTTGGGTATAACGCCATTGCCTCAGCGACAGCGCGGCTCTTTTGCAGAGCTGGCCTTATAGCCGGAGCGGGCACATCGGAGGACGTGGCAGACGGTGTCTCTTCCACAGCGGATCATACTGGGTCTTCTAACGTTCTATAAGCGGTTTATCTCCCCGGCTCTACCGCCTTCTTGCCGTTACACCCCAACCTGTTCCGAGTACACATACGAAGCGGTGGCCCGGTATGGGGCCATCCGAGGTCTGTGGTTGGGGCTGCGGCGTGTCTCCAGGTGCCATCCATTTCACCCAGGGGGCTATGATCCGGTACCAGACGATGCGTTCTCGCACCGCCACCGTGAGGGGGGCCGTGCCAACCATAGCACGTGAGGAGGTTCGGTTGCAGGCATTGAAGAGACGGTGGCTGGTGGCAGTTGCCGCATTGGTGCTGCTGGCTGTCTTGACAGGATGTGCGCCAGGTGGCGTGACGGATCCGGGTTGGACGGTTGTAGCGGCAACCCAGGATCACGTGTATACGGTGTTGCCCACGGGCCTAGTGGCTGCCCTGGATGCCGAGACGGGCGACGTGATCTGGCAGTACCCCCCTCCCAGCGAGCGGAGTGGTCTTGGGCAGCTTTTCTCCGGCGGCTCTGAGGATCAGGCGACGCCTCTCAAGGCGGTCTATGGCATCCCGGCCGTGGTGAATGATCTGATGATCGTCGGGACCTATGCCGGCAAGGTGTACGCCTTTGAGGCCGACACGGGGTTACGACGGTGGGAGATCCAGGTCTCGGATGACGCTATCATCGGCGGGGTGACCGCCTATGAGGGCGTGCTCTACTTTGGCAGCGCCGACAATCGCGTCATGGCGATTGATCTCCTGACGGGCGAACCGGTCTGGCCATCACCTGTGGAGACTGGCAATCGCGTCTGGGGGCGGCCGGCCGTCGACGACGACCATGTCTACGTGGGCTCCATGGATCACGCCGTCTATGGTCTGGATCGTCAGGCGGGGACGGTGGTATGGCGTACGGACATCGGCGGGGCGATTCCTGGCGATGTCACGCTCGCTGAGGGGGTGGTGATCGTCGGCTGCCTGAACAAGCAGATCCATGCAGTGGATGCCGAGACGGGAACGGAGCTCTGGGCGTCGCCGGCGGGGGCTTGGGTCTGGGGCGAGGCGTTCGTGACAGACGGCGTCGCCTATGTGGGCGATCTGGATGGTCGCCTGCATGCGGTGTCTCTGGACGACGGCACGCCGGTTTGGGATCGGCAAGTACTGCTTGACGGTACCGTGCGGGCAGGGCCAGAGCTCTACGATGGCTCGCTTGTCGTCGGCACAGAGGCCGGCACTCTCTACCTGGTGGATCGGACGTCTGGCCAGGCTGAGGTTCTGTACGAGCGAGAGGGCGCTATCCTCTCGAGCCCCGCTGTGGTTGGCGATCGCATCTTTGTGGGCACGGATGCTGGAGAGGTGATCGCGCTGGAGATGACCGATCGGGGTCCTTGGGAGCTGTGGGTCTACCCACCGCCGAAAGAGTAGAGGGAGGAAACGCCCGGTGACACAAGCTGCCAATCGGCCCAATGTCGATCCCGCCCAGGTCCGCAAGTCGCTGATCACCTGGGGTTTGATCATCGCTGCTGTGATTGCAGTCACCCAGATAGGGTGGAGCAATATCTGGCGCGAGGTCTTTATCCGGCCCTTTTTGAATGCGTTGCTCTTTCTCTATGCTCATCTGGGAGAGAGCTTTGTTGTTGCGATCGCCGTATTTACGCTGCTGCTTCGTTTTCTCACGATGCCGCTGCAGGTCAAACAGATCCTGATGACGCGGCGCATGAGCGAGCTGCAGCCCAAGCTACAGGAGATCCAGAAAAAGTACGGCGGCGACAAGCAACGCCTGGCCGTGGAGCAGCAAAAGCTCTACCAAGACGCCGGCGTGAACCCACTTGGGGGCTGTCTACCCACGTTGGTGCAGCTGCCCATCTGGTTTGCCTTGTACTCTTCCATCGGCACGCTTCTGGCGGACACTCCGGTGGAGCTCATGGCTCTGGGACAGCGGGCATACGGTTCCCTCGTACGACTCACAGAGATCGTGCCGCTACAGAGCCGTTTCCTATGGCTGAACCTCGCACGGCCAGACCAATCCGATGTTCCCTATCTGCTGCCCATCCTCGTGGGTGGGACCATGTGGCTCCAGCAAAAGATGATGACGCAGCCCTCTTCTGATCCGCAACAGGCGCAGATGAACCAGACGATGCAGATCATGATGCCCGTCATGTTTGGGTTCTTTACGCTGCAGTTCTCATCGGGGCTAGCTATCTACTTTATCATCTCGAACTCTATTGGCATTCTCATGCAACTGCTGATCAACCGGCTCTGGGGTACACCAAGGACCGAGGTGGCCGAGGCTTAGGGACAGGGGCGAAGAAGCATGACCGAACAGGACAACGTTCGCGAGTTCACCGGCAAGACTGTGCAAGAGGCTGTTCAGGCCGCTGCCGCTGCGCTGGGGATCGACGAGGGCGCGCTGGACTATGATGTGGTACGCACGCCGGAGCGATCGCTCTTTGGGTTGATGCGGACCGGCGAGGCTACCATTCGCGTGATGCTACCGGAACGGGAACCGGGGGAGGCAGAGAGCGCCCCAAGGTCCCAAGTGACCGAGGCCCAGGCGGAGGAAGTGGCTGAACCCGCGACTGAGGAGATCGAAGTCGAGGAGCCGGCGGAAGCGCCAGAGCCTGCGCCGCGTGATCCGCGGCTGAAGCACAACCCGCCGGGGTTGCAGGATGCTGCCGAAGAGGTCATCACGACGCTCCTAGACTATCTTGGGGTCCTGGCGGCCGTGGAGGTCGTGGATCCCGGTGGCCGGATCGATCCCGAGACGGGCGAGGTCGTCCCTCTGCAGCTTAACGTGGTGGGGGATGACCTTGGCATTCTGATCGGGCGGCGGGGCGAAACGCTTCGCGATTTCCAGTTCATCTCGCGCCTGATCATCAGCCGCAACATCGGCGTGTGGCCGAACATGGTCTTGGACGTCGAGGGCTACAAAGAGCGACGGGTGGAGACGCTCCAAGCGCTCGCGAGGCGCATGGCTGATCAGGTCCGGGAGACGGGGCGTCCGCTCTCGTTGGAACCTATGCCGCCGAACGAGCGCCGCGCCGTTCATATGGCGCTCCGCGACGATCCCGATGTGTACACTGAGAGCAGCGGCGAGGAGCCTCGTCGCAAGGTAAGGATCTACCCCAAGGACTAGCGAGGGTACGTTGGCAGAAGCGCCCGAGTATGTGGTGGTCGGGCACGTAACGCGTGACGTGGACGAGCACGGTGGGGGGTGGCGCGAGGGCGGCACGGCTACCTACGCGGCGCTAACGGCTGCACGCCTTGGATTGCGCGTGGGTGTGCTAACGGCGACCAAGCCTGGTAGAATCAGCCTGGAGCAAGAGGGCGGGATTGAGCTCGTGCGCTGTCCGAGCGCGACGGCGACGACCTTTGAGAATGTCTATCTCGACGATCGACGTGAGCAGTACGTGCGGTCGGTGGCCGAAAGCCTGATCCCATCGCGGCTGCCCGTTGCTTGGCGACAGGCGCGTATCGCGCATCTGGGGCCTATCGCCCAGGAAGTGGCGTTCGAGTTCCTAGATGCCTTCTCCCATGCGCTCTTGGGGGTGACCCCCCAAGGCTGGCTGCGGGCTTGGGATGACCTTGGTCGCGTCTATCCGGTGGCATGTGCTCAAGAAGGCGCTGTCTTGCGGCGAGCCGATGTGATCATCCTGAGCCTAGAGGATCTGGGCAATGATCGTAAGTGGCTAGACCGGCTGGCCACCGAGGCCTCGCTCCTTGTGGAGACGCGCGGGGCGGAAGGCGCTGTGGTGTTCCGTAATGGGGTAGGGACGCACGTGCCTGCCTTCTGGGCCGATGAGAAGGATCCAACGGGGGCGGGCGATGTGTTTGCCGCGGCGTTCATGATCCGCTTCTCCGAGACGCGCGATCCCTTGGATGCCGCTCGCTTTGCCAACGCAGTCGCCTCCTTTGTAGTAGAGGCGCCGGGCGCAGCAAACCTGCCATCGATGCAAGGGGCTCGTGAACGAATGCTGAATGGGAGGATGCGTGTGCGGCCGGAATCGTCTGGCTGACCGGAGTGTGACATGGGTCGCGTGTATGCGCTCGCCAATCAGAAAGGTGGGGTCGGCAAGACCACGACGGCGGTGAATCTGGCCGCCTATCTTGCCGTGTTGGGCAAGCGCGTCCTCCTTGTCGATGTAGACCCCCAAGCCAACGCGACCAGCAGCCTTGGTGTGGACAAACAGGCGCTTGTACGCTCTGTCTACGATCTGCTGGTCGGATCGGAGGCGGCATCGACGCTGTTGACCCTTACGGCGCAAGCGGGGCTTGATCTTATCCCGTCAGCGCCCGCGTTGGCCGGTGCCGAGGTAGAGCTCGTCGAGATGAGCGGGCGCGAGCTACGGCTGCGGATGGGGCTGGCGTCCATCCGTGGCAAGTACGATTTCGTGTTGATCGATACGCCTCCGAGTCTTGGGATGCTTACCATCAATGCTCTGGCCGCTGCCGATGGGGTAGTGATTCCTATCCAGTGCGAGTATCTGCCGTTGGAGGGATTGACGCAGCTCCTGCACACGGTGGAGCTGGTGCGTCAGAGCCTCAATCCCGATCTCGTCCTCCGAGGGCTTGTCATGACCATGTACGATCCTCGGACCAATCTGGCGCGGCAGGTGGTCGACGATGTGCAGCGACATTTCAGCGCTGCGGTCTTTCAGACGATCATCCCCCGTAGCGTCAAGCTGAGCGAAGCTCCGAGCTATGGCGAGCCGATCGCTACCTATGCCCCCAGCTCGTCTGGGGGGCAGGCCTACGCGGCATTAAGCGAAGAGATGCTTGCCACAGAGTGAGCCTGTCCTTGTGACATGGTAGCTTGTGGGAGGGAGAGCCATGGGACGTGGATCGCGAACAGGCCTGGGGCGAGGTCTGGATGCGCTTATCCCCCAGGGGGCCTCTTCCAGTGGGCTCAAGCGCGTTAGCATCGATGCCATCACCCCCAACCCGCATCAGCCCAGGACGGTCTTTGATCCCGATGCGCTGCAAGAGCTTGCAGACTCGATTCGCGAGATGGGGCTGATCCAGCCCCTGATCGTGCAAGAGACGGACGGTGGCGCTGGGCAGGGCGGCGCGCGCTACCAGCTCATCACAGGCGAGCGCCGTTGGCGGGCTGCGAGGATAGCGGGCTTGCAGCATGTCGAAGTCATCGTCAAGGACGCCAGCCCCCAGGAAATGCTCGAGCTGGCGCTGGTCGAGAACATTCAGCGTGCAGACCTGAACCCGCTCGAAGAGGCCGAAGCCTACCGTCAGTTGGCCGAGGATTTCGGGATGACACAGGAGCGCATCGCCGAGCGCGTGGGCCGCAGTCGCGTGAGCGTCACGAATAGCTTGCGCCTGCTCAGGCTGCCCGGCGAGATCAAGGATGCCCTGCTGAGCGCTGAGATTACTGAGGGTCATGCTCGTGCGCTGCTCATGCTCGATGCCGCAGAAGCCCAGGTTGATGCGCTCAAGGCAGTCATCAAGCGGCGGCTTTCGGTCCGGCAGACCGAAGAGCTAGCCAGGCGCCGCAACCGAGCCATGGGAACTACCCAGCGTACACGCACGCGCTCGCCGGAGACGGTGGCGCTGGAAAAGGAATTCCGGGAGGCTTTGGGAACGCGCGTTGATCTTGTTCGCACCAGCAAGGGTGGGCGCCTGGTAGTGCACTTTTACTCGGAAGAGGATCTCGAGGCGCTGTACGAGCGCTTTGTGGCCCACTAGGCAGTTTGCGATTTTGGGGCGGAGCGGCGCCTGAGCGCACGAGCTCCGCCCTTGCCATGCAGGTCTCGCGTTCCCCCGAGGAGGAAGCTGGTTGCCATGTTTGAGAGATTGGATCGGATACTTGAGCGCTACGAGGAGCTGATGCGGCTCATGGCGACGCCAGAGGTCGCTCAGGACCACGTCCAGTACCGCGAGTACTCTCAGGAACGCGCCGAATTGGAAGAGGTGGTGACGGCCTATCGCGCCTATCTGGACGCGGCTGCCGAGCTCGAGGCTACACGGGAGATGCAGGACGAGGAACTGGATCCCGAGATGCGTGACCTTGTGGCTTCTGAGATCAGCTCGCTGGAGGAGCGCCTAAGCAAGCTGGAGCACCGCCTCAGATTGCTGCTTCTGCCCAAGGATCCTCGCGATGCTCGAAGCGTCATCGTGGAGATCCGAGCTGGCACTGGTGGCGATGAAGCCGCGCTCTTTGCGGCCGATCTCTTTGCCATGTACGCGCAGTACGCGAACGCACACCGCTGGCAGGCAGAGATCCTCTCGAGCAACGAGACCGGTATCGGCGGCTACAAGGAGATCGTCTTTGAGGTCAAGGGCCAAGGTGCCTACTCCCGGCTCAAGTACGAGAGCGGTGTTCATCGCGTCCAGCGTGTACCTACAACGGAGACCAGCGGCCGCATCCATACCTCGACGGCCACTGTTGCAGTCCTACCTGAGGCGGATGAGGTGGAAGTCGAGATTAACGAGAGCGATCTTCGCGTGGATGTGTTTCGATCGGGCGGGCATGGTGGCCAAAGCGTGAATACGACGGACTCGGCTGTCAGGATTACGCATGTGCCCACTGGCATCGTGGTGCAATGCCAAGACGAGCGATCGCAGTTACAGAACCGGGCGCGAGCGATGTCCATTCTGCGCGCACGCCTGTACGATATGGAGTATCGACGGCAGGTCGAAGAACTCGAAACAGCTCGTCGTACTCAGGTGGGCACGGGCGAGCGGAGCGAAAAGATCCGCACCTACAACTTTCCTCAGAACCGTGTCACCGACCATCGCATTGGGATGACGGTCCATCAGCTTGAGGATGTCCTGAGCGGGGAGCTGGACCAGTTCATCGACGAGCTCATCGCTCAGGATCAGGCCGAGCTCCTCGCAGGCGTCGCCTTTGGGTGACGTCTGGTGGACGAGGACTGCATGACACCCCCATCACGCGAGGGCGCCAAGCGCACAACCACGGTGGTTGGCGCTCTCCATCGGGGGCGTAGGCTGCTCTCCGTCGTTACCGATACACCACGCCTCGAAGCAGAGCTCCTGCTGGCACACGTTCTAGGTCGCTCGCGAGAGTTCCTCTATGCACATGGCGAGGGGCGCCTTGCCGTTGCCGAGATGGCTCGGTATGAGGAGCTCGTACGCCGACGGCTGGCGCACGAGCCTGTGGCTTATCTGGTAGGGCACAGGGCTTTCTACGATGTGCAACTATCCGTGGATGCTCGTGTGCTAGTGCCTCGCCCCGAGACCGAGCTACTGGTCGAGATGGCCCTGGACTGGGCCAAGCCGAAAAGCGGCGATTCCCTGCGGGTGGTGGACGTGGGGACCGGCAGCGGAGCGCTGGCCGTCGTGCTTGCCAGGCATCTCCTAGCGGCTACGGTCGTGGCGACCGATGCCTCACGGGAAGCGCTGTGCGTCGCTGCGGCGAACGCGCGCGCCTACGGTTTGCAGGAACGTGTCGCTCTGATCCAGGCGGACTTGCTGACGCCCGTCGCCGGGCAGCTGGATCTCGTCGTGTCCAATCCGCCCTACATCCCAAGAGACCGCTTGCCAGAGCTTCCCGAGGATGTGCGAGCCTACGAGCCGGTACAGGCGCTCGATGGCGGCGTGAGGGGCCTTGAGCTGATCGTGCGATTGCTGCAGCAGGCAGCACAGCGGCTGACATCGCCAGGACTGCTGCTGGTGGAGATCGACGCTACGCAAGGAGATGTGGTGCGTGCGGAGGCAACTGACCTCTGGCCGCAGGGCGCCATAGCCATTGTGCCCGACTATGCTGGGCGGGACCGCGTCTTGCGCGTGGCGCTTGCCTAGCCGATCCTAGTCTGTCCGGTAGTGGCAGCCTGCGCTTTCCCGATTCTCCCATGCGGCTCGCGCGACGATCAGAGCGGCAAGGGCTGCATTGCGTAGCTCGATGATAGGCGTGTTCACCCGGTTCACCCGATAGAAAGCGTCGATGTCATGCCGCAAGTTGGCGAGGTCCCGTAGCGCGCGGTCCAGCCGCCGCTGGCTGCGGACCAGCCCGGCATAGTACCACATGGTATGCTTGATCGTGGCCATATCATGCCAGATCAGGGCGGGGTCCGCTGGCTCGGCGTCCACGGGCGCTTCCCAGTCTGGAATGTGCTTGGGATCGATCCGCTCCCACGGGTCGATTCGTCTTAGGATGTCACGCCCCGCGCGGTCTCCCCAGACCAGTCCCTCAAGGAGCGACGCGCTTCCCAAGCGATTCGCTCCGTGCACCCCGGTGCACGATGTCTCCCCAGCCGCGTAGAGCCTCTCAAGGCTGGTGCGTCCCCAAGCGTCTGCCCAGACGCCGCCGCAGGCATAGTGAGCGGCCGGGACCACCGGAATCAGCTCCTTGGTAGGATCGATGCCATACTCCATGCAGCTCTCATAGATGGTCGGGAAGCGCTCGCGGATCGCGTCGGGCGACATGACCGACGCGATGTCGAGGAACATACAGGGGCTATCGGTGCGCAGCATCTCCTCGTGAATACTCCGCGCGACGACATCGCGGGGCGCGAGCTCTTTCCACTTGGGCGCATATCGCTCCATAAAGCGCTCGCCAGCGCCGTTCAGCAGCAGTGCTCCTTCACCCCGAAGGGCTTCGCTGATGAGGAACCGGGCTTCCTCCTGATGGTAGAAGCCCGTTGGGTGGAACTGGACGTACTCGGCGTTGATGATGCGAGCGCCGGCTCGATAGGCCATGGCCATGCCATCGCCCGTGGCACCGTCGGGATTCGTGGTGTGTAGGAATATCTGTCCCAGGCCG
>CAYOBT010000067.1:0-9698 GCA_964402205.1 uncultured Anaerolineales bacterium | reverse complement strand
GCTGATGTACATACCATCCCATCCGGCCTCGACGACGATCGCAGAAGCTCGGTTAGCCGCTCCTGCTGACCGCTGAGGTCATCGCCGTCCAGCACCCACTCTAGGGGCAAGTCCAGTCCAGCCCCCCAGACTGCCTCCGCAAAGGCCCAATAGGTCAGCCGTCCCAAGGTCGAAGTAGGACGCGCTCCGAGATAGGCCAACCGCTCGCGACCCTGTCGCAGCAGATGCTCTGTGATGCTCTCTGCCGCAAGCCCGACATCAAGGTAGACCCCTGGCCTAGACTCATCCTGCAGCTCGACGCCTATTCCCAAGATCGGAAGCCCCCATGCATCGAGCCGGATGCGACGCGATAGGGCGTCCTCCTGCTCCCCCGCCGGACAGTAGAGCGCCAACGCCATCTCATCTCGGATCATGTCGCCAGGTAGGGGCTCGTGGCCATCCAACGGCCACACGCAGAGATCGAGGCAAAGGCCGAATTGCGATAGAGCGGCGCTGGCATGGGCCGCCATGGGCGCCAGAGGCCACTCCAGATCCCCAGCCACCATGCCAACATGCCGCCGCGCCCCTGGTGCCAGTGCCGCCTCAGCCACGAACCAGCCCAAACCATGCTGACTGTAGACCTTCCCAGCATGGGCGAGCTCGCGCAGGGCCCTCCGCACGGTGATCTGGCTGACGTCACACTGCTCGCACAGCTGGCGCTCACTGGGAAGCTTGGCGCCAGGCTCTAGCGTGCCAGAGGCGATCTGTTCCTCCAGATCGTTTGCCACCTGCCGATAGAGAGGGGCACGCGCATTCCTGCTTACCCTACGCATCCCGCACCCCGCCATCGCCCTGCGGTCCGAAGGGGACCATCACTCGGATCGTCCTTGCCGTTCGGCGAACCAACGGTAGTCGATGTCGGGAAACACATTGTCATAGGCGTAGCACTCGTCCGCAAAGCGAGGATCTACCGCCGGGCCATGCGTCTCGGCATCGTCGGCGAGTTGGGAAAACCGCTCCAAGTGTCGCGTGAAGCGAAGCGTCGCATACTCGCCAGCCTGTCCCGTAGTAATGAGGAAAGGCCAGTCGCTCGACTGCAACAAGAGCAGCTCGCGGGCTGCCTGATTCAGCACAGACCGCAGCGCGCCGTTCGCGTTCGGGTACAAAGCCACCAGGCGCTCCATACGCACCTCCGCCTCGTGGATGGGTTCCCATACCCAGTCGGTCTGCGGATTGTTCCACGTCCAGTGGTTCCCGCCGCTACCCCAGGAGCTTTCAGGAATGGCCATCAGCCGCTCGGGCTCGTGCTCGGCCAGGTACTGGCTAGCTGTCGTCAGCTCGACCACCGAGCTAGCGGCGAGACGACGCAACACCTCACCAAGCCACTCCACGCCCTCGAACCACCAATGACCAAAGAGTTCAGCATCATAGTTGGAGGCGATGAGAGGAAAGCCTTCACCATCATCGCGATGCTCCAAGAGCAGATCCTCAACGAGTTGGGCATAGTGATCCGCGTGTGCACGCACTTTTCCCTCAGCCCAATCGGGATGGTAGAGATCCTTTGCCCCCAGATCCACGCCCGGCCCCGTGACTCGCCAGTATTGGAGTCCCGACTCGGGGTCTTTGCGATGGAATTCGCGATAGTCGGCCTCGCCGGGATAGCCCCAATCCGCCGACCACACCTGCTGTCCTGTCCGATCGTTGCGCCCGATCGCTGCCACGGGGGGCGAGGTCAGGCCGCTCTCACCGCCCACTACATAGTAGGCCTCGTAGGTCGTCCCGTCAGTCGCCGGCAGCTCGGATACAGGCAGCACATAGTTGCGCTGCACAGCACCATAGAGGCCGATGGCCACATCACCAGCTGCCTTGCCCACAGGGCGCCCGCCCTCGATGGCGTGGGTCTCTACGAAAAAGCAGGTGATGCCCTGCGCCGACAGGAACTCTTCCAATCCCGGGCGCACCGTGCCATCATCGTCGACGTAGGCGGGCCGGTAGGCGCATTCGGGTAGCCAGATGGCCCGCGGGGCTCGCCCAAAGTGCCCTGTATAGGACATGATGCCCGCCTTGAGCTGCCCATAGATCGACGCATCGCGGGAGAGCAATGGGAGATACCCGTGTGTAGCAGCGGACGTGATGATCTCGACATAGCCCTCATCCTGCAACGTGCGAAAGGCGCGGATGATGTCGCCTTGGAAGCGCTCCACAAACGCGTGTCGCACCCGTTCATAGTACTCCCGGTAAAAGCCGGCCAAGTACTCCAGATGCTTCTCGCCCTGCTCACCAAAGCGCGGGATATCGCTCCCCGCTGCCTGGATCTCCTCATCCAGATACGCCACAAAGTGCTCGCGGACCAAGGGATCCGCCAACTGCTCGGTGAGCACAGGCGTTAGGCTCACGGTTAGTCGAAACGGGATCCCATCATCCCGCAGATCATAGAGCACGTCGAGAAGAGGCACGTAAGTCTCCGCCGCAGCTTCGTGGAGCCACTCTTCTCCATGGGGCCAGCGGCCTGCCATCCGACAGTAGGGCAGGTGACTATGGAGCACAAAGGTAAAGGCCCCAACCGCCTCGCCCACCGCAGTCGGCGCCACCTTCGGGCGGCCTATGGGCAGCGTGGCTTGGGCGCCTTCCTGCTGCACAGCGGCAACCAGCTCGCGCGTCCAAGCGATGTCGTCCTCCAAGCGAGCCACCAGACGATGGAGCAACCGCGGGCCACCTGCGGGCGCATCCTCCGATGTCAACCACTCATCGCGAATCCGCGCAGTCTCGTCCCTAAGGTCCTCTAATCGCTCCGCCCGCCGATAGAGAATCCTCTCCAGCTCGCTCGTGGGGAGCCCGCCAGAGAGCGCCAGGGCAAGAGGTAGTCCGCTGGCACCCCTATCGACGCCTTCCCAGGCTGCCGTCAAAGCCTCACGTAGCGCCGACCTCCCCTCCTCTGTGATCGCGAACCGAATGCGCGAGGGCTTTAGATCGCGCGCCTGACCCCCAGGCAGCGACACAAGATCTCTCGCCACCAAGGCAGACAAGGCATCTTCGACGACTGATTGTGGGGCAGGCGACCAAGGATAGTTGCCCCTGGAAAACGACCGCACAAGCTGGTACCCGTAAAGATCCCGATCCGCCAAAAGCCCGAGTATCACTAGTTGGATCTCTTGCATCGGCGTCCTCTCATCTGGATATGCGGTAAGATGAATGATACTACTGGCGATTCTACCAGCCTTGGCCGCCAGTCTCAACCAGCCGACGTGACTCTTGACGCTGCCGTGGGCGACCTTACAATGCGAGAAGCTGCGCAGAGTCCTACGAGGATAGGAGCATAGCACGATGCCAGCAGCCGATCCCGGAGCTTTCTTTGGATCCTGCCGCACGATCATGTGGTACGATCAGTACTGTGAGAACTATTACCCCCGCGGGTTCAAGGCCTACTCGCCCGGAGCCGTACTAGATGACCTACTGGAGATGGACGCGGATCTCTATGCCATCTATGCCACGAATCAGTGGGGCTTGGCCTACTATGACAGCGACATACTCCCCAAGTTTCATCCTCTCGGCGACCAGGACTATCTGGGCGACATCGTGGAGGGGCTCCGGAGCCACGGCAAGCACACCATTGCCTACATCAACTGGCTTGACTCCCGCCATCCAGAGTGGCGTTGGCACAAGCTCCACCCTGATGGGACGATCACGCGCCCAACGCAGAATCTCGAAGAGCTCCCCGAATACCGCGCTCAGGGCAAAGGCCCTGTGTACCGCGCCGAGTACGGCGAGTGGTTCCTCCCCTGCATCAACTCGCCTCGTCGAGAGGAGATCCTCCGTGTAGCCGAGGAGATCGCCGACCGCTATCCCGTGGACGCCTTGCACCTCGATATGTTCTTCAACTCGGGCATCTGCGCCTGCCCCTACTGCCAGGCCGAGCTGAAAGAGATGCTGGGAGGAGATCCCATCACGTACGGGGCCGTCTGCGATCATTGGGGCGACTATCTCGCCTGGCGGCAACAGCGTTCAGCGACGCTCATCGAGCAGCTCGCCGAGATCGTGCATGCCCGAGGGATCGCCCTCGCGCCCAACAGCTTCTGCCCTGTGTATATGGATCCTCTCATCGCCGTTAGCGAGCAATGGTGGCCTCACATTGACGGCTATGTCACCGAGGCTTGGCTGCGCCTGCGACAGCAGTTCGCCGATATTCATAGCAGTACGATCACGACCAAGTGGACCCGATCGGTGCCCAAGCCTGCGCTCTTTTTGGTGACGGGCCAGCACCCAGGGTTCTCACACTGTACGCTGGCCGAACCCGAGTACGCGCTCCACGCCGCTTCGGCTCGGAGCAACGGGCGTCCCATCCTAGGGTCGTGCGGGCAAGGGGCCTATCCCACGACGCACTCCAGTCCTCGCGCCATCGGGGCTGCAAGGGACCTGTTCCACGACTATGTGCAGCGCACCGAGGGACCTCCCCGGGAACCCGTCAAGCAGATCGCCCTCCTGTGGTCGCAGGACTCGTGGGCCTTCTACGAGCCCGGTGAGGATAGCCGCGCCTATCGGTACGAGTTTCTCGGATATGCACGCACGCTTCTGGAGAGCCACCGTATCTTTGACGTTCTGATCGACAGCGAGATCAGCAGCGTGGACGACTTGGCCCCCTATGAGCTGCTCATTGCCCCCAACGTTGGTTGCATGAGCGATTCGCTCGCAGAAGCGATTCGGGCCTATGTACAGCGTGGCGGCAAGCTGCTCGCAACGCATGAAACCAGTGTACTGGACCCTCGTGGACGCACACGAGACAGCTTTGCTCTGGCGGACGTCCTGGGAGTAGGTTATCTGTGTGGCTTCGATCAGCCCACATGCTATCTCCCCGACGGCGTCGAACCCTGTCCGTGCCCGTCGGAAGCATCGATCGTGAAAGCTCAAGGCGCAGACGTCCTGCTCCATCTCGTTGGCCCTGACCCCGACTTTCCGAATGAAGGCACCGGCATCGACCTCGTACCCGGCACAGCGACTGACCATCCCTTGCTTGCCCGCCACAGCTACGGTCAGGGCGAGGCATGGTACTTGGCCGCTAGCTTGGGCAAGGCCATCTATACGTACGGCTACTTTCAGATGACGGAATGGCTCGAGGGCCTCCTGGCCCAGCTAGAGTTGGCGGAGCTCTACCATCTCGACGCCCCCCAGACCGTCGAGATTCACGCTGAACGCGATAACGGCGGCACCGTCCATGTGCATCTCGTCAACCTTACAACGCCCCATACCATGCCCGCGCGAGATATCGTTCGGTCTGTGGACGAGATCGTGCCCCTGCACGGCGTGCGAGTGCTCCTGCCCGGAGAGTTGGATGGCGCCGCAATCATGTCTCAGGGAGCGGACATCAGGACCCAAGCGAGCGACGAGGGTCTGTGGGTGACAGTGGAAAAGCTCCTGGATGGCGTTACCATTAGCATCCCGGCCGACGCGGGAACGACGCCGCTCGGGCTTCTGCCATGATCCCCATGTCGATCGGTTTGCTTGCGGTGGCCCAAGCGAGCTCTTGCGGCGAAAGGTACTAGTGACGGACGATAAGAACGGCTTGGTCGACGGTGTCTTTTCCATAGAGCGAATCACGTATGCCAACCCGGAGACGGGCTGGGCAGTGGTTCATATGGTGCCAGCTGACAAGCCAGCGAGCGCCGGCTTGGTCGCGGTCGGCGATTTCGAGGCCCCTGAGGAAGGCGCGTGCTACCACATCCGAGGCCACTGGACGGTTGATCCCAAACATGGGTCCCAGGTCCGCGTCGAGAGCGCCGTTCCTGAGATGCCCCATACCTTGCCAGCCATCGAGCGCTACCTCGGCGGGGCTACCATCAAGGGCCTTGGTCCTCACTATGCCAAGGCGCTGGTAGACCACTTTGGAGCCGCAACCCTGGAGGAGCTCCAGGCCGGGGGCAAGCGGCTAGAAGAGGTGCCTGGCATCGGGCCCAAGCGAGCGCAGGCCATCCGCGAGAGCTGGGCGGAACACCAAGGCACGCACCAGCTCATGGTGAACCTTCAGGGCATCGCCCAGCTCACGCCACGCCAAGCTCAACGCATCTACCGCCAGTATGGATCGGATGCCTGGGACGTCGTCCGGCAGAATCCCTACCGGCTCGCCGAAGACCTGCGCGGCTATGGCTTTCGTACGTGCGATCGGATTGCGCGACAGCTCGGCCTCGCCCCCGATGCTCCGGCGCGAATCCGGGCCGCCATCATCCACGTCGTAAAGCACGCTCTCGGCGAGGGCCATCTGTGGACCGATCCAGATACGCTAGATGCGGCTACGCACGAGCTTCTTGGTCTGCCCAGAAGCGTCCTCGCGCCAGAGCGAGAGGCGCTCGTGGCAGAGGGACGGCTCGCAAACGGATCACTGGATGAGGACCGCGAGCCAAAACTCTACCTTCCCCACATCCTGGAGGCAGAGAGCCGAGCCGCTCATCGTCTGGCCACACTCTTGAGGACGCCGGTGCTCGGACTCTCGTCTGAGCGGGCAGAGCTGCTCGTCCAGCACGAGAGCGAGAGTTCCCTCACCGACGAGCAGGCGCAAGCCGTCAAGCGCGTTCTGGAGGGAACTCGCTTGCTGATCCTCACCGGAGGGCCCGGCTCTGGCAAGACCACCACGGTCCGCTCACTCATCCGCTGCCTAGAGACCATTGGGCGCTCTTACGCATTGTGTGCAACGACCGGTCGCGCCAGCAAGCAGCTCGCCCTCTCCGCACGACGTAACGCGTCGACGCTGCATCGGCACTTGAGCATCGGTACTCGCAGCTCCCAGTTGGCCAAGGCAAGCGAGGAAGTGCTGATCGTGGACGAATCGTCCATGATCGACAACTGGCTGCTGGACCAGATGCTGGCTCGCATCGGGGGACATACACAGCTCCTGCTAGTGGGAGACGTGGACCAGCTCCCACCTGTCGGGCCGGGAGCCGTGCTCCAGGATCTGATTGAAGCCACCGATGCTGGGTTGCCAGGCGCCGACGTTGTCCGCCTTACCAAGCTGTTTCGCCAGACCGCGGGGGCAGAGAGCCTGGTCGCAGCCAACTGCAGACGGGTTCGTCAGGGCATCCGTCCGGTCCGCCCCGAAGGCCACCAATCCGACTATTACGAGATGCCTGCACACACGGCCGAGAGCGCCCGCGCGCTAGCCGTCTCCCTGGCCTCCCGTCGCCTGCCCAAGTACCTCGGTGTCCCGCCGGATGAGGTGCAGGTACTCGCTCCCATGCATGGAGGGGATGCAGGCGTCCAAGCCATCAACAGAGCTCTCCAAGAGGTGCTCAATCCCCCGGCCCGAGCCAAAGCCGAGCTGCCCCTTCCGCAGCGAAGGGCCTCCGCAAGTGGACCTGCTGTACTCCGGGTCGGAGACAAGGTGCGGCAGACACGCAACAACTATCGCAAAGAGGTGCTGAACGGCGATATAGGCCGGGTCGTCAGCATGGATGTAGCCAGTCGCAGCGTCACCGTCGCTTTCGAGGGCCGCCGCGTTGCTTACACGTGGGAGGAAGTGGACGAGTTGGTGCATGCTTGGGCAATGACGGTGCACTCTGCGCAGGGCTCTCAATGGCCCGCGGTCGTCGTGCTCATGCTCACTAGCCACTTTGTGATGCTAGAGAGAAACATCCTCTACACCGCCCTATCGCGCGCGGAACGGCTCGCTGTCCTCATCAGCCAGGAGAAGGCCATCCGCATCGCCGTGGCACGAGACCGTTCCTTGCGACGTCGCACAGCGTTGGCAACCCGGCTCTGTCAAGCGGTAGACTCAGACACCTAAGGACAGCTAGCCCTCCCGCCCCCCTTCAAAGCAGGCACTCGTTTGACCGCCAAGGGCCCCGCGCATAGAGTCAAGCTCTGCTCACCAACAATCAGGAGACACGCCATCCAAATGGGCGCATCAACCGCCTCCCTATCGGATCAAGACAGGGCACAGGAGCGCACGTCCGGCTTTGCACGGCGCAACGCCTGGGCCCTCGCAACGGACTCGGCCTTGTTCACCATGGGCATGAGCCTCATCAGCTCCACAACGGTGCTGCCAGCATTCGTTGCGGCCCTCACCGATTCGGAGATGCTTGTAGGCGTCGCCAGCGGCCTTTCTGCAGGAGCATGGCTCTTGCCCCAACTCGTGATCGCCAGCGTTGTGGCACACAAGTCACGGCTGAAGCCCATCATCGTGACGACAGCGCTTCTCTCCCGCCCCCTGTTCCTACTCGCGGGACTAGCTATCCTCTTCCTAGGAGCCACTCACCCAGCCGTGACGTTGGCCATCGTCTTGGCCACGATCACGGTCTTTTTCACGGCGGACGCTGTGGTCAGCGTGCCTTGGTTCGCTCTCCTGGGCAAGCTGATCCCTGCAACGAGACGTGGGCGTGTGATCGGAATCTCTCAGATTGTTGGGGGAGTGGGGGGGATCGCAGCAGGGGGAGCCGTTCGCTATCTCCTGAGTGAGGAATCCGCCATCGCCTTTCCAACGAACTTTGCCATCCTGTACATGAGCGCCTCCATCGTGCTCATCTTCTCAGGACTGGCCTTGGCGGGAGTTCGTGAGCCCCGAGTGCCCGCTGAAAGCAAAGATCCACCGTCAGCCCTCGAAGTGCTGCGAGCCCTGCCCAGAATCGTTGCGCAGGATCGCCCTTTCCAGCGCATGCAGCTAGTGCGCATCCTGGCAGGCTTTGTGGCGCTGGCGAGCTCGTTCTATGTGCTCCATGCCACGCGCGAGCTCGGATTGCCCATGGGCTCCACGGGGCTCTTTGTATCAGCCCAGGTAGCCGGAACGCTGGCCGCCGGATTTGCCACCAGCTTGCTGCAAGATCGGTGGGGTCCTCTCGTTCACATGCGCGTGGTCATTGTAGTGGCCTGCCTCGCTCCTGCACTCGGGCTGATCATCTCCTCGCTGGCGGGGACGCTGGGACCGGCCGCACTGTACCCGTACCTCGGACTGTTCTTCTTCCTAGGGATAGTGAGCGGATCCATGAGCTGGCCCTACTTTAACTGGATCCTCGAGTACGCCGACGAGGCCCGACGCCCTCTGTATATCGGCGTCAGCAACACTCTCGGGGCTCTCACGATGCTCGCCTATCCCCTCGGCGGGTGGATCGTGTCTACGCTCAGCTATCCCACGGCCTTTGGCGTCGCGCTGGCCTTTGGCGTCGCAGCCTTGCTGCTCTCCTCTCGCGTGCCGACTGTCCGCGTGCAACCATCCTCGCAAATATAGCGAAACGGGGATGTGGTCCTTGATCACATCCCCGTCGAGTCGCGTTGCCATCCTGCACAGACCTAGCCCCAACCGCGGTCGCGGATCAGGCAGCCTAGCTATACATCATGCGCATCTCACAGCGGCTGCTCATAACTAGGCTGGGCGACATACCGCTGCATGCCAATCCGGAGCGTGACCCTGGTCGCCGGTGCCAGCGTCACGTCGAACGACTTGCTGCCGACGTTTCTCGGGTCACCCACTTCTCCTTCAACCTCTACCTGAGTGAAGCGATGCTCGCCAAAGGCACCCGCCTGCAGTCGCAGCGAGCGCTCATGCATAGGGCTTGTATTCGCGATGGTCACCACCACGCCATCATCGCTGAGCTCTGAAACGAGCGCCCCCACATCGGCAGGCAATCCCGGACGTCTCTCGTCGAGATCAAAGTAGCGCAGGCGAACGTGCAGCAGCCCGCCATGGTAGATGATCTGCGGTCCGCCGCACGCTAGTTGCAGTAAGGCCTCGGTGTGCACCG
>CAYOBT010000066.1:0-9875 GCA_964402205.1 uncultured Anaerolineales bacterium | reverse complement strand
TCCACCTGGGCGTGCTGCAATGGGTGATCAAGGTGATGGCGCGGCTGATGGTCTTGCCGGCGAAAATCGCGTTCGCTTGGTCAAAGAGCTGCTGATCGCAAGCCTGTCGGATCAGCGCGTTGAAACGCTGGGCTTGGCCTGCTGAGCCCGTGGCGGCCACGATGACTGAGCCATCGACGATGGTGAGCTTTTCCGTGGGCTGCTCAATCGTGCGCAGGCGACCACCGCCAAACGTGGTGGCGCCGTCCGTGCCTACGACCACGCCGTCACGGCAAAGGACTCCGACGATGGCTGTCACGCTTCACTCCTGGAATACGCTGTTGGCGCGCATCTCCGGGTAGGTCTTGTAGATCGCCCGAACCAGATCGGTGAAGCCCAGTCCCAGCACGAACTCGGATGCTCTTCTCAGGAATGTCACGACTGATGCCGGTAGAGTCTGCAAGATCCTGTCCGCTCGCTCCTGTCCTCGGCAGGTCAGTCGGTACCTTCGCCAGGGCAGAGTCGTGTCGATCTCCACGAGATCGGCCCTGGCCAGGCCATCCAGCGTTTCATAGACGGCCTGATCGAATGGCCCATAATTGTGGGGTCGAAAGCTGAAATGCGGGCCGCCGAGTTGCGTCGCGATGTTCTGCTCGATGAGGAAGAACAGCTTCTGCACCTGCACCGGCGTGTGATACTCGCCCTGGGCGACGCCCAGCCCGGCGAGGACCAGCTCTTCTCTGTCCACGGTCCGTTCCCTCCCGCGCTCCCGTTCGATCCCAGTGTACCGCACTACACGCGCCAAGTCCAGGCGAATCGGCAGGTTTGGAGAACCTGGGGCCCAAGGAAAGCATGTGGATAGGGCTGATCAACGGCACTGATGTGATGAGGCGATGGTGATTTGCGGCACCCAGAAACATGCGCCTCTCACGGGACTCTGAGCCAAGCTGGATCACGAGCTCCCATGGCTGCGGGTCCACTCTTTGACGTCTCTTTTCCGTGGCCCTAGACTGCGGCAGGCGTAACAGGAGGTTTCCATGTCCAAGCCGTGGCACATTCAGCCTACCATAGATCCCAGCGATGCCTTGCGGCAAGTCGCTGGGCACCCGCTCGTGGCACGATTGCTGGTCCAGCGTGGTATCGAGGATCCCGGCAAGGCTGCCGCGTTCATGGATGCCACGCAGTATCGTCCAGCGTCACCTTGGGAGCTGCCCGGCATGGAGAGCGCCGTGGCGTTGCTGCGCGATGCTCGCCAGCGCGGCTTGGCGGTTCGCGTCTGGGGCGATCTCGATGCTGACGGCGAAACGGCCACCGCGGTGCTCGTCGAAGGGCTGCGCGCTGCGGGCCTGGAGGTTCTGTTCGATCTGCCGTCGCGCCGAGAGGGCCACGGGCTGCACCGGCGTGCGTTCCCTCGGCTGGTCGAGGCGATCGACACGCCAGACGCGCCCATTGTGCTCACCTGCGATACCGGCGTCAGCGATGCCGCGATCGTCGCCGAAGCCAAGGCAGCCGGCTATCGGGTCATCATCACCGATCATCACGATCTGCCGGACCTGCTCCCAGAGGCAGACGCGGTCGTCAACCCGAAGATGCTGGACAAGGCACATCCCATGCGCGAGCTCGCCGGCGTAGGGGTGGCCTATCAGGTGGCGCGTGCGCTTCTGGAGGGCGAGACGCATCGGGCGACGCTCGACGCCATGCTGGATCTCGTCGCTGTCGGGTTAGTAGCGGACGTGGCGATCCAGGTCGAAGATGTGCGATACCTTATCCAGCGTGGGTTGAAAGTGCTGCGCGAGGGCCCCAGGCCTGGTCTGGCTGCTCTGGCCGAGGCTTCGGGGCTGGACTGCCGGCACATCACTGCAAGGGATCTCGGCTACCGGCTGGGGCCCAGGCTCAATGCCGCGAGACGCTTGGCGCATGCTCGCCAGGGGGTGGAGCTGCTGCTGGCACGGGACCCGGCCGAGGCACGCGAGTTGGCCTATGGCTTGGAGGCGCTCAACAGCGAGCGCCAGGCCGTGACCGAGGCAACCCAGCACGCGGTAGAGGCGGTTCTGGAACAACGTCCTGAACTGGTCCGCGATCGTCCAGCGATTGTCGTGGACGGCGAAGGTTGGGAGCCGGGAGTCATCGGACTGGTCGCTGGCGCGTTGGCCGACCAGTACAACCGACCGGCCATCGTGATCCGTCGAGGGTCGGACGGCGTGGCGGGTGGGTCTGCCCGATCGGTGGAGGGTGTGGATATCCGCGCTGCCATCATGAGCCAGGAGAGCCTGCTCCTGGGGGGTGGCGGACACCCCATGGCTGCCGGTTTTAGCATCGCCAACGAGCATATTGGGGCGTTTCGACATGGGCTATGGGAGTGGCTAGAGAGACACGTTCCTGAGCGACCTGCCAGAGCGCCTCTTGAGGTGGAGGCTGTGGTGCCGTGGCAGGCTCTGGACCTGGGACTGGCGCGGGCCCTGGAGCGATTGGAGCCCCACGGCGCGGGCAATCCAGAGCCCATCCTGGCGTCACTCGATGGCAAGCTCATCCGCGTAGAAGACGTAAGCAGCCAACGTGAGACGCCTCACCGTCGGCTGCATATCGCTGACGACCGCAGGCAACTGCACGAGGTGCTCTGGTTCCAGGCCGGAGAGCTGCCCGTGTCCGAGCAATGTGTTGATGTGGCCTACACGCCCAGCGTCAATCGCTATCGCGACCGTGAGAGCTTGCAGCTCACGTTGGCTGATTGGCGCCCTGCTGGCGAGCACGTTGCGGAAGAGGTGGCACCGCCTAGTGTGGGGCTGCCGGTGGTCACAGAGGGTCGTGAGATCGTCGACCTTCGCGCAGGGGCTCCTGGTGAAGAGATCCTGCTGTCCTTGCGTGCCCGCCATGGCGATGCTTTGGCGGTTTGGGCCGAGGCAACCGAGTCCCAGGTGGAGGATGCCATGCCTCGCCATCAACTCGCGCTCCAGGTCGGTCGATATCTCGTGGTCGCCTTTGCGCCACCCGATGCTGGCACGCTCCGCAAGGTGATAGTGGACGCGGATCCAGCGCGCGTATATTTTCTGCCACCTGTGTCTTCCCACGCTTGGCAGGCTCGCGACTTGATGCGGCAAGTGGCGGGAATGGCGAGATGGGCCATCCAGCACGAGGATGGCCAGGTTGCACTCGAACGCATGGCAGCGCACGTCGGACTGACCGAGGACACCATTCGCGCCAGTCTGCGCGTTCTCGAGGCCGCGGGATCGATCAGCCTCGAGGTAGGGCGAGACGTCTGGTGCGCGTCCGGTGGAGACGGGCAGCCGCGACCGGCCGTGCAACGGAGAGAAATCCGGAAGGCGCTTGTGCGTCATCTGGAAGAGACGGCGGCGTTCCGCGACGCTTACCCCGAGCTCGACGTCTACACGCTGCTCTCGCAGTAGCAACGCTTACCGAGTGGCACGGACTTGTGCTCGGGGCCTTGCCAGCTTCCGGAGCGAGGATTAGGATGTTGCGAGCTTGCATTGCAGCAGGCGACAGATGTTCTCTATGGCTGGCCATGAGGGAGGTAGCATGCCAGAGAAGGTTCGCATCGGGTTCATCGGAGCGGGGGGTATCGCGAGGCACCATCTCCGCCAGCTCCAGGAGATCGACGAGGCCGAGGTCGTTGCGTTCACGGATCCAAGTGCCGAGGCACTGGCGCAGGTGGTCGAGCAGTATCCTCAGTATGCTGAGACGCCCACCTTTGACGACTACCACGCCATGCTGGCCTCGGTGCCCATGGACGCCGTGGAGATTCACACGCCACACACGCAGCACTACCAGCAGGCGTTGGATGTCTTTGAGGCGGGCAAACACCTGCTTCTGGAAAAGCCCATGGTCTGCACGGTGCCGCATGCTCACGATTTGATCGAGGCTGCGGGCGACTTGGTGTTCATGGTCTCGTACCAGCGCCACTTCCAGGGGAGCTATGTCTACATCCGCGATCAGGTCAAGGCTGGTGCCCTCGGGGAGATCCAGTACGTATCGCTCCTGCTGGGCCAGGACTGGCTCCGTAACCAGCGTGGCAAGTGGCGCCAGCTGAAGTCATTGAGCGGGGGCGGTCAGCTCAATGACTCGGGTAGCCACATCGTGGATATCATGCTGTGGACCACGGGGCTGCAGGCAGAGAGTGTGATGGCCTATTGCGAGAACTATGACACCGAGGTCGACATCGATTCGGCCTTGGCGATCAAGTTCACCAACGGCGCTTTGGGTACCATCTCGATCATCGGGGACTGCCCCATGTTCTATGAAGAGTTCTCCATTTTCGGCAGCGAGGGCGCCGTGCTACAGCGCCACGGTGAGCTGACGTTGCACCGTTTCGGCGTGCGGCAGCCAGAAGCCATCGAGACGCCTGCCAGCGAGGGGAACCCCGATCGCAACTTTGTGGACACGATCCTGGGCCGCGATGAGGTGCGCGTGCCGCCCGAGTGCGGGCTTCGCGTCATCGAGCTCACGGAAGCGGCTTGGAAGTCCGCAGAGCTAGGCCGCCGCGTGAATGTGGACGAGCTGCGCTAGACACAGCACGTCGGACGGCCCACGTACGTGGATGACATCGCGGACAACGTGATGAGCACAACGAGGGGGACATGCATGTCCCCCTCGCTTGGTTGGGGGCCCTAGTTCGCGACGCCTAGGTAGCGGACTGCCGTCGCGAGGAGCACACGGGTCGTCCGAGCAATATCGGCGACACGGACCGATTCCAGGTCTGCGTGGGCCGTCTGGGAGCCGGTGCCATGTCCCAAGACGGGGATGCCTGCCTCGCGCGCGATGACATTGACGTCGCTGACACTATAGCCGCCGACGAGCGGCAACTCGCGTCCAGTGATTTGAGAGTACCCCCAACGCAGTGCGCGCACCAAGGCGCTGTTGGGGTCAATGGCGTATCCGAGACCATTCCCCGTCGTCTCGATCTCTATCTTCAGGCTGTCTGGCCTTTCGACCGAGGCGATCAGCGCCGCGATACGCGCCCGTACATCGTCCCAGCCCTTGTCCGGCCAGTACCGATGGATGCCATTGACATAGGCGCGCGTGGGTACGCGGTTGTAGAAATCGCCGCCGTGTATCTGGCCTAGGAAGAACGTCTCAGGGCCGAGCAGCGGGTCTTGCCACTCTTCGATGCGGCGATTCTCCTGCACGAACCGGGCGGCGATCTCGGCGGCCACGTGCATCGGGTTGGCGATTCCCTGGGCCCGCGCAGCGTTCTCGTGCAGGGGCTCGCCCTGACGCGAGATCGCTACGTCAAAGATGGCCTGGCCCTTGCCCTGGATGTGGGCCTCGTCGAATCCGCCCTCGGTGACAATGGCGGCATCCACAAAGAGATCCTTTCGGCGGATCAGCGCTCGGAGCGCTTCCATGTGTCCCACGGGCGCTTCGTGTAGGGAATGGGTCACAAGCACGAGCTCGCCGTCGAGGCGTAGGCCGCTCTCTGCGAGTACACGGGCCGTCTCCGCCATGGCGGCGATGCCAGATTTCATGTCACCGGAGCCTCGCCCGTAGATGACTCTATCGCGGTAGCTAGGGGCGGGGTGGGGCGCATGGATGGTGTCCAGGTGACCATCCAGCACGAGTTGGCGCTCACCCGAGGGTCCCCAGCGTGAGATCGTCGACGGACTCCCAGGGTAGGCCGTGTCGATCTCTACGCGGAGGCCGATCTCCTCGACGCGCTCGGCGTAGCGTTGGGTTACCTGCACGGCGTCACCGGTGGGGCTGGGGATTCGCACCAGTTCCAAGGTCAAGTCACGCAGGCGCTCGGCGCTGACACGGTCGCACAGCTCCCGCACGATCTGGTCTGTCATCGCTTCTACTCCCATTCCTCGCTCTGGATCACGAACCACGGGCTGTTCTCAAACGAGCCGTCTTCCGTCTGGCGGTACATGCCCAAGCGTACGGCGGCGGGGTTAGCCCCGGCGGGGATCGCCAGGATCAGATCGTCGCGCACGATCTCGCCGGCCTGCCACTGACTCGAGGGGTACCAACCATAGACCGGATGCCGCGTATCGGCCTGCGCCAAGATGTCTCCTGGGCTTTGGGGTGGGTGCTGCGCCAGTAGGTGCGCCGCCACCGCATAGTCGGCGGCAGGGTGCTCCGGGGCCTGCCAGTACGCTGTCACGTGCAGGTGGCTCGATGTGCTCTGTGTAGCTTGCGCGGCCAACAGCGCGAAGCCGTTCCCCAAATCGAAGCGCAAGACCGCAGGGACGTCCTCTGGGCGCAACAACGGCTCGGCCGAGAGCGCGACGATCTCGGGCGCTACGGATGTTAGGTGGAGTGGGCCAAGGCGCGTTTCCCACCAGTCTGGCGGCAACGCGTACAGGGTGCGCTGCAGCGTGAGCAGCCGGTCGCCTCGCGCGATGATGGCCTCAAAGTGGGCGTTGTGGTCCACAAGGTCCAGTCCCGACAGACGGCCTTCAAACGCCTGGGCGTATGCCAGTGCCCAGTAGTCGTTACCCCATAGCGCCATGAAGGTGGTGGGTTCTTCAGGATTGGCCACCTCTTGCACGAGTGCGATGGTGTGGCGCGCGCTCGGATCGCGCGTGATCTCGAGCGTCGTGCTGCGGTGAGAGGGGACCAGCAGGATGAGCGCGATGGTGAGGAGCGCTGCGGATAGAAGACGCAGCGCCACGCGCTTCTGGCTCACGCTTGCCAGGAGGAGCCCCAAGCCAACACATGCTAGATGGGTGACGGGCAACTTGGCTGCCAAGAGCGCGTCCGATACGCGCCCTTCCCAGATGACGAGGCACAGCGCGAGGTAGGCAAGGGCCGTTGCAGCGATGCCCCATGCGAGGCGACGCTTGCCGCGCGTCCACGGCGCCAGCGTGCCTACGAGTCCAAGCGCGATCATCGGGAGCGGCAGATCCTCGTGGAGGAGGTCCGCCGTGGTGCGCAGGCGCATGGTGAGCTCGCCAAGGTTCGTGGGCACGGCAATGATGCGCTCGGCCTTGGTATCTAGGAACATGGCCCAAAAGCCGCGCCAGGTCCCCGTCTGGCCAAAGGTCCAGTCGGCGCCCATCCACTCGCGCAGCGGAAGATAAAGGTATGCTAACGGTGCTAGGACCGCCAAGCCGATGGCCGGGAGGGCGTTCTTCCAGGCGACGCGCCATCGATGCCCGCACAGGATCAGCAGGCCTGGCGCCATAAAGAGCAACGCCCGTTGGTGCGCCAACCCTTGGGTGTAGACCAGCACCAGCCAGAGAAAATCGCGCCGTTTGCCGGATCGCCCAAAGCGAATGGCCAAGAGCAGGCTGGCTGCAGTGAGGGCCATGGTCATCGTGTGGATCTCGGCCAGCGAGGCATCGATCAGCGTGGCTGTCGAGACGGCGGCCAGCAATGCAGCGGGGCCTGCCAACTCGACGGGAGCTCCCAGCTCCATGCCGAGCCGTGCCAGGAGCGCGATAGCTACGGCTCCCCAGACTGCCGACAGCAGAGATGCCCCCGCTGCCGGGGGAATGCCCAGCCAGCGCAAGCTCGTCACGAAAGCAGAGCCGCTGACCATATAGACCGGGTAGCCCGTGAAATGAATGGTCCCCCAGCGAGGGAGGGCATTCTGCAGCTCGCCTACGTCGGTCGCGTAGGGCAAGGAGCTCCCATTGATATCCCACTGTAGGGTAGATAAAAAGAGCGCAAAGGCCAGCAGCGCGACAACAAGGGGCACGATATACCGTGCCCCTTGTTGTCGGTGCGGTGCGCTTGGCGGATGGCTGGGATGATCGGCCACGCAGCACCTTTCCGCTATAGTTCGGCCAGCACGGTGGCTATGCTCTCATCCAGAATGCTCAGCATCACGTCTAGCTCAGACTGGGTGATGATCAGCGGTGGCGCCAAGGCGAACCAATCGGGATCGTGTCTGATGATCAGCCCGCGGGCCTGCGCCTCGGCGCCAATGCGCTTGCCGACGCGCAACGCGGGCGCAAAGGGCGTGCGCGTTGCGGGATCGCGCGCAAGCTCGACGCCCCACAGCAGGCCCACGCCACGCACCTCGCCAAAGATGCCGTAGCGGTCGCCCATCGCTCGCAGGCGCTGCCCCAAATAGTCGCCCATGGCGCGAGCATTTGTGAGTAGATCGTGGGACAGCACCTCGTCGAGGACGGCCATGCCGGCGGTTGCCGATATCGGGTTTCCGGCGAATGTGTGTCCATGCCCGAAGGCGATATCGGGCTGCTCGGGACCCCAGAACGCGGCCTGGATGCGGTCGCTCCAGATGGTGGCCGCGAGGGGCGCGTAGCCGCTGGAGAGCCCCTTGCCCAGGCAGAGGATGTCTGGCGTGACGCCGTACGTCTCGGCGGCAAAGAGCCTGCCGGTGCGTCCCATACCCGTGATCATCTCGTCAAAGATGAGCAACACGTCATAGCGATCGCAGATCTCGCGGATGGTGGGCAGGTACTCGGGCGGAGGCACCAGGATGCCGCCCGTGTTGCCCACCGGCTCGACAATGAACGCAGAGACCGTCTCTGGGCCTTCCATCTGGATGATCTGTTCCAGATAGCGAGCGCAGAACACGTCGCACTCGGGATAGCCGCGCTCAAAGGGGCAGTGGTAGCAGTGCACTGTCGGAATATGCACGAATCCCGCGGGTAGCGGCTCAAAGGGCTGCCTTCGCTTGGGGGTGCCGGTAGCGGTCATGGCTCCCAGCGTGGCGCCGTGGTACCCATAGTGCCGCGAGATCACCTTGAACTTGGTGGGCACGCCCGATTGCTTCCAGAACTGCCTGGCGAGCTTCATGGCGGTCTCTGTCGCCTCGGAGCCGCTCGATAGCAGCTTGACTGTGTTCAAATCGCCTGGCGCCAAGTCGGCGAGCCGCGCGGAAAAGGCCACGGCTGGGGCATTTCCACCGTGCAGCGGCGGCGCAAAGGTCAGCCGCTCCATCTGCTTCTTCAGTGCCTCGATCACTCTGGGGTTGCGGTGCCCTACAGCCGCCACAAAGATGCCCGAAATGCCATCCCAGTAGTGCTTGCCGGTGGTGTCCCAGTAGTGCACTCCTTCGGCCCGCTCAAAGATGAGCGGTTCTTTTACAAACGTGCTCATCTGGCGAAAGTCGAGGACCGTGTGCTTGAGCACCTCCGGGTCGTGCAGGCTGGCGGGTTCAGGCATGAGCGGTCTCCTCTCTGGGGGTAGCTTCTGGGCCTATGTCTCCGGTCAGAAGCAGATGCAGCAGCATGGGATGCGTGTCGGCCGCGTCAAAGCTGCCGTTCTCCGGCTCGATGGTGTTGTGGGGCAAGCCCATGCTTTTCGGGAAGGCGTAGCTCTGAAGCCCGCTAGCGCCAAGGCTTTGCCATCGGCTGAACACCACTGCCGCGGCCTGGTTATCGACCGAGTCATCGTTCTCGTTAGTGATGAGGCTCACGCTTTGCGCTGCTGGCGTTTGGTGGCGGGCCTCGGCGATGAGCGCTCTTCCGATGGTGATGAGGCTGGCTATGGCGCGCGTGTTATAGTGCGGGTAGCCATGCCGCACGCCCTCATCCGGGTCGGCGTCGGGGTTCCAGGCTCGGTTGATGCCGGGCAAGGCGCGGAACAGAGCTGATAGCGGAGGTGCTAGCGCCAGGGGCACCGGCCCCACATTGTAGGCCGGCGCTACGAGCACGGCGTGCTCCACCTCGGGACGTAGCTGGGCGGCCCATCCCGTCAGGAGCCCGCCCATGGAAAGGCCCGCTACGGTGAGGCGCTCGCCCAGGCCTATGCCGATATCCACGGCCTCGGAAGCCGTGCGTACCAGGTCCTCGGGGGTCAGATGGCGCGTTCGGCTGCTGTCGCGGTCGGTGTGGCCATGGTGGGGAAAGCGCGGGATGAGCACATTCCACCCTTGGGCGTGCAGGGCTTCCCCTAGCGCGCGGAACTGCTGCGGGCAGCTCGAGTACCCATGGTAAAAGAGGGCCACTCGCTCGGAAGGGCCATCGTGG
>CAYOBT010000065.1:0-9923 GCA_964402205.1 uncultured Anaerolineales bacterium | reverse complement strand
TGGGCTCGCATCTGAATCTCGGCGAGCCGCGGAGAGGTTGGAACTTTCGCTCGCTGGGCCACGGCGACGTGGACTTTGAGGAGATCATCCGCGAGCTGAACAACATCGGCTACGACGGGCCGCTCTCGGTCGAGTGGGAAGACAATGGCATGGACCGCGAGTTCGGCGCCGACGAGGCGGCGGACTTTGTCAAGAACGTAGACTTTCCACCCTCGGCTATCGCGTTTGACGCGGCATTCGATAGCTGATCCCGCTCCGGCGTGGAACGAAAACGGCCGAACCCTGAGGGTTCGGCCGTTTTCCTCTCACTGCGCCAGGCGCGTCCTGTTGTGTTGCGCGGAGGCGATGCGATGAAGGAGGTAGCCTTCCAGATCGCCGCGAGTCTCCAAGATAGGCGCCAGCGAGATATCGTCTAGCACCAGAACCGTGACGCCATCGTAGACGCCAGAGAGCGATGAGCGGTGCTTGGGCGACGGAACCCCAGGGCCTGCGGTCAGAACAGCCACCAGACGGATGCCGAGCTCCTTGGCGCGGTCCACTGCCTCACCGAGCATCTCGTTGGCGTGTTGCGCGGCTAGATCCGCCCTCTGCACCAGCAAGCCTGATTTGTGCTTGTGCCACAGAGCGTCGCGCGCCTCGTCACCAATGGCAAAGAGGATGCCCATCCGGCCCTGGCGCGCGCGCGCATCGGGATAGAGCGTCAGGCAAGGCACAAGCGAGAACAACGCAGCGGCGTAGGTCTCCCAGCGTTGCCCGCCCTGCAGGTTGCCCTTGCCATCGAGAGCTCGGGCTCTGAGCGTCTCCACTCCGACAAAAGCTGCGGCCGGATCGTCGGCGGCACGGCGGCGCGGCGACTCTCCCGCCGTCGGAACGTCAGCACCGTGGGATCCTAGATAGGGGCGCAGAGCCCGCTCGTAGAGCTGATTGCGCACGCGGCACGGCTGCGAGGGCTGCACGGCGCCAACCATCTCAAGCGAGGCCAGCACCGGGTCGTTGCGGGTAAAGGGCAACTCTCGGCCATCGATGAGGATGCTCCGTAGGCGGGCCCTCTCCGCCGGCCGCTGGTCCAGTTGGTGGATCACGTGATGGATGTTGTCATCATCGACGAGCATCTCTTCGGCGGCGGCTTCGATATCGCGCGCGCTAAGCTCGGTCACGTTGGCGCGCTCGAGCAGCGCGCACAAGCGCATCGTGAGGTAGGGATGGCCATTCGTCAAGGCATAGACTTGGTCCACCGCTGTGTCGGGAACGCTGATATCCAACCGCTCAAACTCGTGCAGCAGCCGACCGACCTCAGGCCGCCCGAAATCCCGCAGGTAGACCTTCTCGCAGATGTTGAGCGGCGAGTTCGCACCAGCGGTGAGCGTGTAGAGATCAACGGCCCCGCTAAAGATGAACAGATAGCGCGCCAATGCTGCGTCGCCGCCCCGCCCCTGGGTAAACACGGCCCGCAGAGCGTTGAACACCGCATCTGAGGCAGCCGGTCGCAGCGCGCCGACCTCGTCCAGCATCACTACGATGCGTGGCACATCGAGCCTACTAGCCAGCTCCCGAAGGAACCGGGCGAAACTGGCCCCATCGGTGACTCCCTGAGCCGACGGCGCCTCGTCTGGATCCATCCGCTCGGACAGAGCATTGACCAAGTGGAAGGCCAGAAATCGGAAGCAGCCTGGGGTATCTTGGGCGCGGAGAACAGACAAGTCGACAAAAACACAGGCATAGCGACCGGCAAGATCGCGCCACAGGCTCAGGATGATGGTGGTCTTGCCCGTCTGTCGCGCGCTGAGAAGGGCAATATATTGCGAGACCGAAGGCTGCAAGGCCAACCGCCTCACGCGTCGCAGCTCTGGCCGGTCGATGAGAAGGCGTCCCTCATCCTCGGGGAGTAGAGGTCCCCTAGTTGGGAAGAGGAAGCCTTCATCGCGGCCCCGATGGGGGGTCGGTGGGCCCCCTCGCATCGTACCGCCGGTCTCCGCAGACTCGCCATCCCCAGACGCCTCAACCAGGTCCTCTCGCCAAAGACGCCCGCTATTGGAGCGCAAGAACAGAACCGGGGCAGCCCAATCGTTGGGATCGGCGCTAGCCGCGCTGGCGCCGATACGTCCCTCGGCTACGCACTCGTCCACCGTGCGGCCCATGGCCAAGGCGCGGTAGAACAGACGCGCAAACCGGATGGCCGCGCGATCCTCCACGGGCCACTGCATGGCTACCACCGCCGGCACCTCGGCTCGGACCAGTGCGGGCGCCAAACCTGCCCAGTCGCCATTGGCCGTATCGCAAGCATTCAGGACCACCAAGTTGCCCCCGTATCGACGGAACATCCGTGCAACCTCGTGCGCCTCGACCGGAGCAGTCTTGTGCTGCTTGCTCTCCAGCGAGATCCAGCCACGCTTGTGGGCATGCTCATAGTGAGCGTGCCCGACAAAGTGGACGACATCCGGACTATGCTCAAGCAGCGCCATGTGAAGCGCTTCGTGGGTAGCGTGGAGACATGGGATGATCTGGACCTTGCCGAGATCGATGAGCTCCTCCAAGGCATCCGCGAGCATCGTGAGCTCGTGACGCCAGTCCAACGGCGGTTGGTCCTCAGGCGCAGCCACAACCACAAGGATCTTGACAGAGCCACGCTCACGCAGAGGCGGAGGAGGCGCGTGAAGCCGAAGGTACCGCACCAGGGAGATCATGGGATCAAAGACCAGGAACTCGCCCTTTTGCGGATCGTACATCAGCTCCCACGGCAGCTTGATGAGCTCCAAGGAGTCGATATGCAGGCGGAGCCGCAAGCCACGATTGCGCTCACGGGCTACCTGGCAGCTCTCGTACCATAGCATCAAGCTGTCGCGGGTGAAGACGCTCCGTAGCAGGCGCTTCCCAAGCATGATGACGCCGTCAGGCGTCCGATCCACGCGACCGCCGCTGGCCAAGAGATCCGGGCTCATCTGAACTCGGTAACGCTCACTCTCGCCTACAGGCGAGTGCAGCACCTCGGCAACCAGGGTGCAGCTCGCTGGGTCAAACTCACCCAGGCGTAGATCGAAGCTGAGATACTCCATGCGTTATCTCCAGGCGTAGCGCGGTGCAGGTGCTTGGGCAGGCAAAGCCGATTATAGGGACGGGCCATGGGCACCGTCAAGGACTGGCAGCAGTACGCGGGCTTTTTACTCCGGATTCACGCCGAATGCCTTGTACCGTGCAGTGGATCGCTCTATAATGGGGCCGCGCTGATGTTCCGGGATTCGGTGGCCGACTCGACCGCTAGCGCTTGAGGCAGATAGATGCGTCGTTCCTTGTCCCTGGCTGCTGTGCTCCTGGCGGTCGCCCTCGTGTGGCCGACCGCCGCTTTGGCGGATCCACACGATCCCCGCCTGATCGACTGCTCGCTGCTCATGACAGGGCAAATTGGAACGGGAGTGGCCAGGCAGTATGTCATGCTGCAGGTGACGTCGTGGGCAGGATCACCCTACCGCTATGTCGTCACGCTGGGCAACTTTTCCGAGTTCGATCTTCGTAGCACCCGCCTTCTCAATCGCTACTTCCCCGCCGATCCTGATGCTCCCGAGCTATCCGAGGAGTGGTTCCCAGAGGAGCTTGGGCCCGGCGAGAGCGCATCTCACACATTCACCTATGACCAGGCTTTGCCTGACGGATGCCACCAGCTAGAGCTGCAGATCGCGGATGGTCTTGGCTCTATCGTGATGGACTGCAGCCCGCCCAACAGCACCACCGTGTTCCAGTTGCCCCTTGATGGCGATATCACCGCCTATCTAATGGAGCCTCCTCTGACCAGCGAGGAGCCCGAGGGTGGCAGCAAGCTGGGCATTCATGTCACGCGAAATAGCACGCCCGAGATTATGGCGTTCGTCCAGGACGCCCGCCCAGCCGTCCTGGTGGGGCTGGGGGATGTCGGCTGGTTGACGGATGCCAAGAGCGTCTCCCCTGAAACGATCACCATTGCGCGCTATGCTGAGCCCGACCAGAGCCTGGAAGGCGATCCGATCATGCGTGCGCGCGAGTTCGTCGCCACCCACCTCGAGCGATACCTGCTCAATCCTGGCGTGGACTATTGGCTCGGCTGGAACGAGCCCGTCGTACAGAATCGAGAGGACATGGCGTGGTATGCGGCCTTTGAGGCCGAACGCGCCGTCGCCATGGCTGAGTACGGGCTGAAAGTTGCCGTCGGCAACTTTTCCGTGGGAACGCCCGAGGCAAACACCTTTGGCGAGTTCCTGCCCGCCATCCGCGCAGCGATGGAGCACGGCGGCATCCTCTCACTGCACGAGTACGGCGCGCCCACCATGCTCGATGGCGTGGGCGCGGGCATTCCTGGCGCCGAGCCAGTCGACGGCGCGGGCGCCCTTACGCTGCGATACCGCTACTGGTACAACCACTTTCTGCAGCCCAATGACCTCGTAATCCCGCTAGTGATCACCGAGGCGGGCATCGACGGGGGCGTGCTACCACAGGGCAACGAGGGCGAGGATGGCTGGCGCGGGCTCGTGGACCTTTCGGTGCCGGACGAGTCACTCTCCCGAGCGGCAGCTAGCTACCTTGAGCAACTCTCCTGGTATGATGACGAGCTGCGTCGTGACCCCTATGTTCTCGGCTTTGCGGTATTCAACGTCGGCGACCCGGACGGCGAATGGCGTAGCTTTGACATGACCGATCTCCTACCGCAGCTTACTGACGCAGTTCTCTCAAAGCCATAGCCGGCCCCATGACGTAGCAAGGCGGGGCATCCCCAATGGATGCCCCGCCTTTTCGCGTGTCTAGTGACTATGAGCTACTCGCGCGGCCAACGCCCAGTAAGATCGGGCATGGCCGGGAAGCGGCCGTGGGGCTCGCTCTGGTACCAGTACCCCACAGAGCTGATGTCATCGGTGAGTGGCTCGAACTTGCCGTTGAGCCACCACCCCAGCGCCTGGATACTGACCTTGAGACTCTGATCGAAGCGAATCGGGTCCATGATGTGCCAGCGGTAGAGCCCATGCTTGGGAACCCCACCTTCCTCACGCTTCCATAGTGGGTATCCCAGGAATGCCGTCGAGAAAGTGTCGCCAAAGCCCCAGGCGCCGCCGAAATAGTCCTCGGTGCCGGTGCCGCAAATCGTCGGATACGCGTCATCCCCGTCTATAAAGAACTTGATCTCGCCCTCGCCCCACCAGCCATCCGAGAACTGGTTCCATCCGAGCACGGTCCCCACATAGTGCCCCTGTCCCACAATGCCATCTAGAATGATGTGCTCAGGTCGCTCGCGCGTGCTCGTGGCTCGGCGCCACTGCGCATGCAAGCAGCCCGCCTCGTCCGGTACATCCTGCAGCGCATAGGTGATCTGGTAGAAGAATCCATCGATGGCTTCCCAATAGCCGTTCTCTATGGTGATACGCGCGCGCTTGCGGAAAGGCATCGGCCAGTAGCTGTTGAACCCGCCGCTGGGATTGACGGCGATGGGCAGTGACGTCACATTGTAGCGCAGGCCCATGGCATTGGCAAAGAAATCGCCCAGCGGCACTTCCACCGAGGGCGTTTCCTCATCAGCCCAGTACATCCCGAGGACGCAAGATCGGTAGGCTTTGGGGTGCACCGTGATCCAGATATGCTGGATGATCCCAGGGCCCTCGATATCCGCCAGGGTCGTCGTCGTCCCGGGATTCAGCGTGATGCAGGGGCGAACCTTCCATCCTCTGCCCAACAGCGATGCGGGGTGATCGGCCTCGGGCGTCTCGTGCGCGCCGCCGCCCACCTTCCCATTGGGGTTCTCCGCAGAGATCGAGCGCGTCTTGGCCGTCGACAGCATCGGGATGTTGCCCAGCCCGACAAAGGGTCCGAAGTAACTGGCCATGATCTCCTCCAGATTCTGTGCTATGCAGTCCGGCTACGCTCGCGAGTGTAGCATGCAGACTCGGCTGTGACAATGGCTTCGGTTGACATGGACCGATCCCGCCCCTAAGATGCAGCCTGTTGCCGTATAGTCGCCAACCATGGAGACCGTGCCCACGCATGATGGCAGCCTTGTGGCAGATCGTAGCGACCGCGGCGGCCCTGACGTTGCTGCTTCCCTTTGCGATCCGTTTCGATCTCAAGGTGTTGGGGCAGCTGCCTCTGCGTGGGCCCGAAAGACGCTCCCCACTCTGGCCCGTCCGCACGTGGACGCGAGCTCTGCGCAAGCGCACGCGACATAGCAGAAGCGGAGGGTGGATCGCCGCGCTGGTTGGAGGCGTGTTACTGGTAACTGCAGCCACCATCATCTCCTGTGGGTGGACCGTGTTAGCGTGGGCGATGGCCGTATGCGGCGTCGGACGCGCGATCCTTGCTATCCACGTCGCCTCTGGCAGCGCCCCCTCAGCCACACGACGAGAGGTCCTGGCTGAGGGCTTTCTGTCCACAACGGTATGGTCGATGTCGCTGGTGGGCCCCGCCGCCTTGGTGGCACTCGGAGAGACGCGGGCGATGGTAGGCCATGGCTGGCTTCTAATTCAGCAGCCAGCTGCGGCTCTTGGGCTCGGCCTGGCTGTAGTTGGTAGTTGGGTGGATGCCATAGCTGGCAACGCCACGGCCATTCCGGCGGTGACGTTTCATCGGTTCCACGCGAATGCCCAGAGCGCATGGCTCATCACCGACGCCTATGTCTGGCGGCTATGTGGACTGGCGGCGTGGACCGTCGCCTTCCTCCCATCGGTGACGTGGATCACACGGTTGGTGGTGGTAGTAGCTGGGCTTCTGGTGGTGCTCTGGATGCGCCGGATCTATGTGACTGATCTGAGAGGACGGCTAGGATGGCGCTTCTGGCCGTCGCTGGCGCTTCTGACCGGGGCAAGCGCTGCCGTGACCGTGTGGCTTGTGGCTTCTACGACTGGCTAGTGGCGCCAGAGGAGCGGGATTCGTGGTAGATATCGTAGTAGTGGGCAGCCTGAACATGGATCTGGTGGTGCGCGCACCGCACTTTCCTCATCCCGGCGAGACACTGACCGGCGACGGCTTTGCGACGTTCCCGGGCGGAAAGGGCGCGAACCAGGCGGCAGCCTGCGCCCTCCTCGGCGCAGAGACTGCCATGGTAGGGCGTGTGGGTCAGGACGCCTTTGGCAGCAGGCTGCGTGACGGCCTGCGGGCATTTGGCGTCGAGACGACACACATTCGGACGGATGCCGATGCGCCAACCGGCACGGCAGTCATCGTGGTAGAGGAGCGCGGCGAGAACGCCATCGTGGTCGTACCCGGCGCAAATGGAGAGCTAGGTGTCACCGATATCAAGGCGGCAGAACATCTGCTAGCATCCACCGCGTGCCTGGTGACACAGCTTGAAGTGCCCCTAGAACCGATACATGAAGCGGCTGCCATCGTGCACCAGGCAGGCGGAACCATCGTCTTGAACGCTGCTCCCGCTCAGGCGCTACCTGAAACGCTCCTGAGGCTGGTCGATGATCTGATCGTCAACGAGACCGAGGCAAGCCTTCTGGCCGGCGTTACGGTCAGCGATACAGAGTCTGCGACGGAGGCGGCGCAACAGCTACGTGCTGCTGGTCCGCATTGCGTCGTGCTGACATTAGGAGCACGCGGCGCTCTGCTCGTGGACGAGCAGGGCCCCTGGGTATGCCCTGCCAAGTCCGTGCAGGTCGTGGACACCACAGCCGCAGGCGACGCGTTCGTCGGCGCGTGGGCAGCCGCTCTGACGCGCGGCGAGGACCGTCGCTCTGCCTTGTGCTATGCGGTGGCCGCCGGCACGCTTGCCACGACCAAGATGGGGGCACAGCCGTCGCTTCCACATCACGAGCAGGTGACACAGTTCATGGAGACGCGCGATGTCTGAACGTCATTCGGCCCCTGTGGGCCTCATCGCTAACCCCGCCTCAGGCAAAGACGTCCGGCGGCTCGTGGCTCATGCCACGACGGTGGATAATCAAGGCAAGGTGGGCATCATCCGTCGGGCGCTTGTAGGCCTAGCAGCCATGGGGGTGAGCCGCGTCTTGGCCATGCCCGATGCCTATCACATGGCAGAGCGAGCGCAGATAGGCCTGGGCCGCATGAGCACAACTCCGCCCGAGATCGAGATTCTGGACATGCCCGTGACCGATCAGAGCGCCGACTCGACGCACGCAGCTCGCCTCATGCGCGACGCAGGATGCGCGTGCATCCTTGTGCTCGGAGGCGATGGGACGTCGCGCGTGGTCTCCAAGGGGGCAGGCGACGTGCCCCTTCTGCCGATCTCTACCGGTACCAACAACGTGCTGCCCATGTTCGTGGAAGGCACGGTAGCGGGCTTGGCGGCTGGAGCTCTCGCGCAAGGCGTGGTGCCTCGCGAACAAGGGGCCTACCGTCACAAATGGATAGAGGTTTCTGTGAATGGCCAGCCAGCTGACCGGGCCCTGGTAGATGTCGCAGCCTTGGCTGGGCAATTCGTGGGCTCGCGCGCTATCTGGAACGTCGAGGATCTGCGCCAGTTGGTGGTAACGCGCGCGGATGCCGCCAGCATCGGGATCTCGGCCATTGCAGCCGCCGTGCACCCAATCGGGCCCGCAGACCCGTACGGCCTGGAGCTGATCGTCGGTGCCGGCCCGTGCGGCGTAGAGGCTGCGGTAGCCCCTGGACTGATCCAGGAAGTGAGCATCGCAGACGCTCGCGTGCTGAACACTGGCGAAACGGCGTTGGTGCATGGAGACCGCCCCTTGGTCCTGGCCCTTGATGGCGAACGCGAGATCGTCCTAGGAGCAAAGGACACAGCAACGTTTACCCTTCGGAACGATGGCCCTTGGATTGTGAATGTGGCGCGTGTCATGGATGCCGTAGCAGCGGAAGGACGCATGCGCTGTGGCCGGAACCTATTGGAGCAGGAGGAAAAGCTATGAGTGAGACATACGATCTGGCGATCATCGGCACCGGTCCCGGTGGCTATGTTGCAGCTCTTCGGGCCGCACAACTCGGCGCCAGCGTTGTCGCTATCGAGAAGAAGGCGGTCGGAGGCGTATGCCTGAATGAGGGGTGCATCCCTACCAAGGCCATGCTCCATAGCGCCGAACTCTACGATCTCGCCAAAGGCGCCAAACGCTACGGAGTCCGTATCGACGATCCTACGTTGGATTGGGAGGGCGTTCTTTCGCATAGGGATGCCGTGGTACGCCAGATGACGCGTGGCGTCGGCCTGCTCCTAGACCGAGCCGGCGTGCGCGTCATCATGGGGACCGCTCGCTTTCTGCGCCAGGACACCCTACGTATTACCACAGAAGATGGCGAGGAGACGGTCGTCGCAAAGAACATCATCATTGCGACTGGATCGCGGAACGCGGAAGCCCCTATCCCAGGTCTCGATGGCCCGCGCGTGATCGACCACTGGGGAGCCATGACCCTCTCAGAGTTGCCCAAGAGCCTGTGCGTCATCGGAGGCGGCGCCATCGGCGTCGAATTCGGATCGATGTTCCAGAGCTTTGACGTCGATGTGACCGTGGTGGAGATGCTCCCTCGCCTGGCTCCCCTGATGGATATTTCCATCGGCGAAGAGCTAGAGCGACGGCTCAAGCGACGCGGTGTCGACGTTCACACCGGCACGCGCGTGGTGCGCATCGAACACCGCGACCAAGGCTGCATCGTCACCGTCCAAGAAGAGAATGAGCCAGAGGAGCAGATCGAGGCCGAGCTTGTGCTATCGGCCATAGGACGTGTCCCCAACGTCGAGGACATCGGCCTCGATGTCCTTGGGCTTCGTCCGGACCGCCGAGGCATCGCTGTTGACACACGCATGCGCACGGCCGTGCCACACGTCTATGCGATTGGCGATGTCGCTGCTGACGGAGGCATGCTGGCCCATGTCGCTATGCACCAAGGCGTTGTGGCGGCGGAGGACGCCTTGGGCCACACCGCAGCCATGGATTACCATGCGGTACCGTCATGCATCTTTTCCGAGCCAGAAGCCGCCAGCGTGGGAATGTCAGAGG
>CAYOBT010000064.1:0-10153 GCA_964402205.1 uncultured Anaerolineales bacterium | reverse complement strand
CGCCCCAACCGTGAGTGGCAATTGAATCTCCCAAGATCTTTTCGATGATCAACCGCTCGCTGTCTTGAAGATTGGGGGTCATACTCAGCCCATCAACACGCGTCGCTTGTGCGACGAACGCGTTGATGACCAGCACGATCAGAAGCGCTGGCAGTAGCGCCTCAGCAAACTCGCGTAGCCACGAGTGGGGCCGGGCTGTAGGTTGCGGCTGCGTTGTGTGTTCCACGAGACCAGTTACTCGGCTGCACGGGCTCCCACAGGGAGAGCCCGTGCATTAGTTGGTTCGGTGCCTAGCGTCTGCCGCGCGACCGGCCGCGATCGCCAGAACTCCGCGAGGGTGGACGATCGTTCTCGCGAGCTTCTTCAGCAGTCCAGCCCTCAAGGACCGCTTGACGGGACAGGCGGATACGGCCTTGCCGATCGATGTCGATGACCATCACGGTCAGCTCTTCGCCGACCTCTGCGATGTCCTCCACCCTGTTGACGTGATAGTTGGCAAGCTGCGAGATATGGCACAGGCCATCCTGCCCGGGCAGGATCTCGACAAACGCGCCATAGTCCGTGGTACGAACGACTTTGCCTGTGTAGATGCGCCCGACTTTGGCCTCAGCGGTCAGGAGCTCGATACGTTCGATGGCCTCTCGCGCGCTGGCAGCATCCGACGCTCCGACTTTGACGGTGCCGTCGTCGTCAACATCGATGGTGACGCCGGTGTCGTCAATGATGCCGCGGATGTTCTTGCCACCGGGCCCGATGAGAGCGCCGATCTTGTCCACGGGGATCTGAAGCGTGTGGATTTGTGGCGCATAGGGGGAGAGCTCGCCTCTTGGCTGCGGCAGCGCAGCTAGCATGGTCTCGAGGATCTGCATGCGGGCTTGGCGCGCGCGCTCCAAGGTCTGCTCGATGATCTCCCAGCGAAGGCCGCCGATCTTGATGTCAAGCTGGATGGCGGTGATTCCCCTAGCTGTCCCAGTGACCTTAAAGTCCATGTCGCCCAGGTGATCCTCGAGGCCCTGGATGTCGGTCAGGACGGACCACTCGTCGCCCTCGGTGATGACGCCCATCGCGATCCCGGCCACGGGCCGCTTGAGGGGCACGCCGGCGTCCATCAGGGCGAGCGTCGAAGCGCACGTGCTGGCCATGGATGTGGACCCATTGGACGACAGCACTTCCGAGACGGCACGGATGGTGTAGGGGAACTCTTCCTCTGGCGGGACCATGGGCTCGACGGCACGTTCTGCCAGCGCGCCATGCCCGATGGAGCGACGGCGAGGGCCACGGATCGGCCACGTCTCGCCCGTGCTGTACGGGGGAAAGTTGTAGTGATGGATGTACCGGCGGGAGCCTTCGCTGCCCACGAGGTACTCGACTTCCTGCTCGTCCGACGCTGTGCCGAGCGTAACTGTCGTCAATACCTGCGTCTCGCCACGGCTAAACAGACCCGAACCGTGGGTCCGCGGCAGCAAGCCGGCTTCGGCGTGCAGTTCGCGGATGGTATCCAGGCCGCGGCCATCGACGCGAATGCCAGTCTCCAGGATGTGCCGTCGCATGGCCTTTTTGAAAACGGTTTCGTAGGCTTCTTTGGCGGCATCCTTGTCAACGGTCTCGTCTAGTTCTTCGAGGATCTGGTTGACAAGCTGCTCTTCGGCCTCGCGTCGCTCGCTGCGTTCCATGCTTGCGGCAACCAGGCTCTCCACGCGCTCGCGGGCAAGCGCGTCCACTTGGGCTACCAGCTCGGGATCGAGCACGGAGCGAACGCCCTCGTGCTTTTCCTTGCCGACGCTGGCTGCCATCCGCTTTTGCATGGCGATGACTTCCTGGATGGCGGCGTGGCCTCGGCGCATCGCCTCGAGCATGATGTCCTCGGACACCTCATCAGCTCCGACTTCGATCATCAAGACCGAGTCCTCGGTGCCGGCCAGAACCAGATCGAGCTGGCTCTTCTCAGCCTCGGAGGCATCGGGATGGATGAGGTATTCACCGTCGAGATAGCCCACGCGTACGGCGCCGATAGGGCCATCGAACGGGATGTCCGAGATGGACAGTGCTGCCGAAGCACCGATCATGGAGATGATGTCCAGGTGGTGCTCGGTATCGGCAGAGAGCGGCGTCACGACGACTTGAACGTCGTTACGATAGCCGTCTGGGAATAGCGGCCGTAGGGGCCGATCAATCAGGCGGCAGAGGAGGATGGCCTCGGTTGAGGGACGTCCTTCTCGCTTGAAAAAGCCGCCGGGGATCTTGCCTGCGGAAGCGCGACGCTCTTCCACATCAACGGTCAAAGGGAAAAAGTCGATGCCTTCGCGAGGTTGTTTGGACGCCGTGGCCGTGACCAACACCATGGACTCGCCATGGCGCACGGTGACGGCACCGCCTGCCTGGAACGCTAGTCGTCCCGATTCGACGACGATCTCCTCGTCGCCTAGCTTGGCTGTGAATTGCCTAGGATCGTACACGTTACACCCTCCTGGGGTCTTGCTCGGAGGGAGGCGGGCGAATCGTCAGGGACTGGGGCATGGGTCACATGCGGTGTGGGACGCATGCCCCAATTCCTGCGCAACTCGACCGCCGCCTCCGAAGCGCTATGCGAGCCAAGGGCTCGCGACCAAATAAGAATAGGTGGAAACGAGTTCCACCTATTAGAACCCAACCCTATCGCTGGGAACCATCAACGAATCGTTAGCGGCGGAGCCCGAGGCGGCTTACGATCTCTCGATACCGCTCCTCGTTCTCCCGATGCAGGTAGTCCAGATGTCGCCTTCGCTGGCCCACCATCTTGATCAGCCCGCGGCGCGAGTGCTCGTCGCCTTTGTGCTCCTTCAAGTGCTCGGTTAGCCGGCTGATTCGCTCGGTGAGCAAGGCAATTTGGACCTCCGGCGAACCGGTATCGGTGTCATGCCGATGGAAATCGCCCATCACATTGCTTTTCTCGCGCTTGGTCAAGGCCATATGGTTCATCCTTCTCGCGGGACTCTTCATCAACAGCGATTATAGCATACCGTTCTCTAGACACCAAACGGGGAGCAGTGCCTCAAATGGGGCGGTGTGAAAGTGGAATGTGCGTGGGATGCGGGCCCTGGGGCTCGAACCGAGGGCTAGCGCAGCCTCTTTTGCATCATGTGGAATCGTCGCCAGACGCGGTAGCCTAGCGCAGCATACCAGTCCTCGAGCCAAGTCCATCCCACATAGGAAGTGGTCATTCCCTCACGCTTGAGTTGGCTCGTGGCTGTGGCGGCTAGGGCTCGGCCGATGCCTCGGTTACGGTGCGCTTGCCTGACGCCCAGGCAGCCCAGGCCGCCGGTCTTGCCTGGGAAGCACGCCTGCCACGTCAGACCTTCTGTCAGCACGAGCACAAAGCCGGCGATCTCGTCCGCCAGAGTCGCAAGAAGGATGCGCTCGTGTTGCCCCGATGCCATGGCGTCCGTGTAGATGCCAAGCCAATCGGCTAGGTCGTCATCTTGGAAGGCAAGTGGCAGAAGCGCGGCGTCTTGGGGGCGGGCGGCGCGGATCGCGACGTGTGGGGGGAGCCCGTCGTCTGCCCCCGCGGGATGGCCATAGTCGCCAAGGTTCAGCGTCATGTCGATGCTCGTCTCCGTCTCGACATAGCCGTTGCGCCGAAAGAACCCCTCGCAGCCTCCGGGCGCACCTTGCCAGAGGTAGTGCCGTCCTCTTCCCGCGTGAACGATGGTGACTGCACGCCTGGCGAGCCAACGCTCGGAGGCTTGCAGCAGTGCCGAGCCTATGCCCTGAGCTTGGTGTGTGGGCCTGACGGCGATGATCTGGATGTAGCCGCGTGTGCCTTGATGGTCGACTAGAGCGAATCCGATGGCATGGCCGTGGCGTCGGGCGATGGCCACCTGGGTTGATCCGGTTTGCAGGAAGCGTTGCTCGGACAGGGGCCATTGGCTTCCCAGGCTCTGCCTGTAGATCCGAAAGGTCTCTGGCACTCTCGGTGGATGCGAGTGCATCTCGATCTGGAGTGGGTCAGCCCCATTCGGACTAGAGGTCATGATGGCTCATCCTTGGGTACGGCGGGCTCTCAGTGTGGCCGAGGAACGCCTACGCGTATCTTGCACGGATTCGCTACGCTCCAGCTCCTAGGCGCTCAAGAGATTGCGAACAGCCCGCCCTCGGCAGAGCGGCTGCGGCGCAGGCAAGGGGAATGGGCATCCTGTGGCGTTGGCTAGAGCGTCTACTTGGCCAACGACGCCACATAGTTGGCCGAGGTCTGTAGGATCTCGATGTCGTCCATATAGTCCTCGGCGGACCCTCGGTTGATCTGGATCCATTCCCGCATCCGATTTCTGCCCATCGGCTGAAACGGGATGATGCCTTCGCTATCAAGAAGCGCGTTGGCGACTTGCTCGGGGATTTTGAGCCCCACGCCGTCTCCGTAGACGCACGCAAAGAGCTTCCCCTTGACATAGTAGGCGGCGTAGCCGAACATCTTGCCAGCTCTGACCATCGGCAAGCCAAGCAAGAGCCCATCCAGGGTCGCTTTGACATCTTCCCTGTATTTGCTTGTCACCATGTCTCTTCGCTCGGTGCTGCTATCACGCTTCCAGCGTGCCTGCTCGATCGGCTCTTTCTCGTTCGATGAGGGATACGCTCTCGATGTGGAACGTTTGCGGGAACATGTCGACGGGCTGAACACGCAGCAACCGGTAGCCGAGACCTCGGAGTCGCCTGAGGTCGCGAGCAAGCGTCGAAGGCTCACAGGAGACGTAGGCGATCCGCTCCACGCCCAATCTGGCAAGCTCGTTGATGACCTCTGGCGCGCAGCCTGCCCTGGGAGGATCGAGGACGGCCTTGTTCCAGTGCCCATCCAGTTGCGAGAGGACCTGCTCTGCGCGGCCGGTGTGCCACGAGATATTGGCCAAGTCGGTGGCATTCGCGCGAGCGTCTGCAACGGCGGGGCCGGCCGCCTCGATGCCCAGGACCCTTTGGGCGTGGTCGGCCAGCCGTAAGGCAAACATGCCCACGCCGCTATAGACGTCCAGGATGTTGTCCTTGGGGCCCGGCCCAAGCCCCTCTAAGACTGTGCGGACAAGCTCTTCGGCTTGTCGCGTGTGGACTTGGAAGAACGAGCCTGCCGACACGCGATAGCGGCGTCCCGCCACCTGCTCATGGTACCACGGTTGCCCCTGTAGCACCTCGGGCCCGTCGTGGTTCATCCAAACCCAAGAGCCTGCAGGTAGCGCGACGGCGTCGGGCCGTCGCGCGCTCTCCAGGACGACGAGGGTCTCGCCCGTGCGGATGCTTGCTCGAAGGCTGGCGCGCCGAAAAGGCATCCCCAAGGCTACCAGGTCCCGCCAGAGGCCCTGTACGATGGGATCAGCCAACAGACAGCGGTCCATGGGCACGATGCAGTGGCTCTCGCGTGCCTGCAGCCCCAGGCGACCATCACGCGTCTGCCGCACTTGGATGTGGTTCCGGTAGCCCAAGGGCGACGCTGCCGGAAGCATCCGGTGTACGGGTGCCTCGGGGATGCCGCCAATTCTGGCTAGCGTGTCGCGGACAATGTCGGTCTTGGTGGATACTTGGCGGGGATAGGCGATGTGCTGCCATTGGCAGCCGCCGCATCGTGCTGCGTAGGGGCAGGGGGGCGTGACGCGATCGGCCGATGGCTCGAGCACATCCACGACGGTTGCTCGTAGGAAGCTCTTGCGATGGTCCGTGACGCGTACACGGACGCGCTCGCCAGGGATGCCGCCACGCACAAAGACGACTTGGCCGCGGTGATGGGCCACGGCATCGCCTCCGTGCGCCATGCTCTCTAACGAGAGTGCGAACTCTTTCGGGACGGTTGCATCTTGTCGCATAGGCCGACTATAGATTGCGGCGTCTAGGTGGTCAAAGGGGCGAGTACCTTTGGTCAAGGCTCGTGGATGTGCTATAATCCTTCCGCCTATGGAGCATGAGCCTTGGATGCGCTTGGCGCTAGAGGAAGCCCGCGCGGCGGCTGCCATCGGCGAGGTGCCGATAGGGGCCATCGTCGTACGCGGTGAGCGCGTGCTGGGGCGAGCACATAACCTAACGCGATGCTGGGCGGACGCTACCGCTCACGCGGAGATGCTCGCCATCCGACAGGCTCTGGCGACGCTCGGTTCGGGCCGGCTCGTTGGGAGCGTCCTCTACAGCACCTTGGAGCCCTGTGCCATGTGCGCTGGCGCGATGGTGCTGGCACGTGTGGATATGCTCGTCTTTGGCGCGCGCGATCCAAAGGCCGGTGCCGCAGGGTCGGTGTACGATCTCGTGCGGTCGCCTTGGCTCAACCATCGCCTCACGGTTGTGAGTGGTGTGCTCGGCAAAGAGTGCGGGAGCCTGATCTCGCGCTTTTTTGGGGAGTTACGTCGCGCTCCGTAGGCAGTGTGCGAACGCGGAGGGGTGCCGGAGTGGCCGATCGGGGCGGTCTCGAAAACCGTTGTGGCGCTTGCGCCACCGTGGGTTCGAATCCCACCCCCTCCGCCTGATTCTCTCGCCTTATCCCCTCTCCATGATCACCTCTTTGCGCTTCTGGCTTTTGCCTCGCCATCCCCTTGGCCGGCGCGGCTCTGCTACGAGGAGGACAAACCTGCCATGCCCATCTACTGGGGCGATCTGCACAATCACTGCGGCATAAGCTACGGCTATGGCTCGCTCGAGAACGCGCTGGCGGCCGCACAGCAGCAACTCGACTTTTGCGCTGTCACCGGCCACGCGATGTGGCATGATATGCCGAGTCCACGGCCCGAGCTCGAGTTCCTGATCGGGTTCCACGAGCGAGGCTTTGCCAAGCTCGCGCGCGATTGGGATCAAGTACGTCAGACGGTCGAAGCTGCGAATGATCCCGGACGCTTTGTCACTTTCCAGAGCTACGAGGGCCACTCATCGGCCTATGGCGATCACCACATCGTCTCGCCCTCCCCGGACCTGCCCTTGCTGGAACCCGCGGCTCCTGCGACGCTCATGGAGCGCCTGGAGGTGCCGGCCATCGCTGTGCCTCATCACATCGCCTATGTGCCTGGCTATCGCGGGATCAACTGGGATGCCTATGATCCCAAGACTAGCCCCATCGTGGAGGTCTACTCCAAGCACGGCTCTGGTTTGCGAGATGACGGGCCCTATCCCTATCTGCACACCATGGGACCTCGCGATGGTCGCAGTACGGTCCATGCGGGCCTGCGGAGGGGCTGCCACTTTGGGTTCGTCGGTTCGACCGATCATCACGCTGGGTACCCTGGTTCGTACGGGGACGGGCGCCTGGCGGTGATAGCTCCCGCCAAGACGAGGAAGGCTATCTGGGAGGCTCTCCTAGCGCGGCGAGTGTACGCGGTCACAGGTGACAAGATCCTGTGCCACCTTGAAGTGAATGGTGCCGGGATGGGGGCAGTGACCTCTGCTAGCGAGCAGGGACTTCTGACGCTGGACGTCACGGGCGATGATTGCCTGGACCAAGTCGTCATCTATCGGAACGCGGACCCCTGGCGCGTGCTGGCCGGGAAAGACCTCCGGAGCGAGGAGCCCCACGGGCGCTACAAGGTGCGGCTTGAGATGGGCTGGGGCAGATCGGAAGGGCCATACATCTGGCAGGGCGTCGCGAATGCTCACGACGGCACGTTCGAGGGCGTGGAGGGTTGCTTCCGCGGCGTGAGCCGACTGGCGCCTACCGCCGACCGGACCGAGGATCCGGACGTCAATGCTCTCCGCAACGGAATCCTGTCACAGGAGCCCGACCGAGTGGCTTGGGAGAGCACCACCTTTGCCAATGTGTCCACGTTGCATGCTCAGACGGCGGCGATCATCCTGGAGATCGCCGGCGATGCGCAGACCAGGCTGGACGTCGAGGCCAACGGCGTGCGCATTTCGCAGACGCTGGGCGAACTGGCCCGACGAGGCGTCGCCGAGCACGTGCAGCCTTGGGCTTCGGAGGCCCTGCTGGTCCACCGCACCGTGCCCGATGTCGCGTATCGGCTCCGAGGGACGTACTCCCTCGGGCGCTTGGAGCCGGGCGATACGTGGTATGTAGAGATCCGGCAGGCCAACGGGCAGTACGCCTGGCTGTCGCCCGTGCTGATCACCGATTAGGGCGTCGCTGCCAAGCTGCTACTGGAGACAGCCTCGTGCCGCGATGGGCCACACGTCCTCGACGATGCCGTCGCGAATGGCATAGAAGCGATCGTGCAGGTTGTTGGTCGTGCAGCCATGGGTTGGGATCAAAAGGGCCCGGTCGCCTAAGGCCAGCGGATCGCCGCCCTCGCGCTCCAAGACGCCGTGCTCTTCCGACAGGTGCGCCAAACGCCATCCTTCAGGAGAGCGCACCGGCGGATTGCCAAACTCGGTGGTGGCTGTCTTGAGCCCGGCATCGAGTACGGCGCGGTCTTCCGTAGGTACCGAGACCACCTGCGCGACGATGGTGACAGCGGGCTCAAATCCTAGGTCCATGGACCCATACTTGGCATCCATGGTCGCATAGGAGCCGGGCTGGATTTCGGTGATGCCTGGGAAGCTGGCGGTCATGGCTGCTGTGCCGGTGCCACCGGCCGATACCACAAGGGCCGAGAGTCCCTCGCTCTGCAGCAGTTGTGAGGTCTGCACGAGAGGCCCCAGCGCGGCTTGGAGGGCTTCCGCTCGCTCGTCGCGATCAGCGATCATGACGGCGTGCCCTTCGTAGCCCATCAGGCCGCGGAGTTCAAGGTTGGGGAGCTTGGTGATGGCTCGGCCGAGATCCAGGGCGGGGTCCATCGGCGCGACGCCGCAGCGGCGCATGCCCACGTCCACTTCGATGAGCGCTCCCAGAATCACTCCCGCCTTGGCCGCTTCCTCGGAAAGCATGCGCGCGTTCCCTGCGTCGTCGACGGCTACTGTGATGCGGCACTGCTTGGCCAACTCGACGAGGCGCCTAATCTTGAACGATCCCACGATCTGGTTGGCGACCAGGATGTCAGAGACTCCCGCGTCCACCATGACCTCTGCCTCGCTGACCTTGGCGCAGGTCAGGCCGACGGCGCCGGCGTCCAAGAGGCGTTGGGCGATCTGGGGGCACTTGTGCGTCTTGATATGCGGTCGAAGCGCGACGCCGGCCTCGCGGGCGATCTTGGCCATGCGCTGTATGTTGCGCGATAGGGTGGGTACGTCTACGCACAGGGCAGGCGTGTCAAGCTCGGTCCACGGTTTACCGATCCAAGGGTTGATCATGGCGGATGGCCTCCAGGCGTTCTGCAATCGAGGCTACAAAGGTGCGCGGATGCTAGCATCCTCGCGAGCGCATGTCAACGAGGGGAGACCATGTCGGAAAAGCAAGACGGCCATTCGCTGGGGCGTGAAGTGATGCTGCGGACGGTACCGCTGGGAATCGTTGCGGCGAGCGCTTGGTTGTTCCTGGACGCGCCTGGATGGATCTGGCTGCTCCCTCTAGGTGTAGGGACGCTGGTGTTGGTCGGACGGGGCTTGCGGCTGCTCGGGCCGCGGCCGGTCTCGGACTGGGCGCCGCAGGACGATGCGACTGAGGGCGACGCTGGGGTTTAGCTAGCCTCGACGTGCACTTTACGCGCTTTTCACCTATACTCGGCGCTCATGCGCTAGAATGATCGCGACCCGTGGCGCGGTTCTAGCTAGCTACGACACAAGGTGGTCGCATGCGGCAATGGCACCGAGTAGGGTGGATGCTAGGGATGGTTGTCGTGCTTGGGCTGGCTTGCTCTGGCGCGGTATCGGCCGAGAGCGTCCTGGCGTCGGAACCCCAAGCGGCACACGCGCTCTTTTTGCCGACGGTGCTCAAGCCGCGCGTCTTTCAGCCGATCCCGGGCGCTAGCTACAGTGCCATCTGCATGTCGTGCGTCTCGGGTTGGCAGCCGACCGACAGGGATGCCGACGAGCATCCAGATTTGAACCTCGCCTTGCGAGGGTGGCAAGAGACCAGCCGGTATCTCGGCCTGGTCGACTATAACGGGGGGCGAGACGAGAACGCGCCACAGCTCTATGGGCTATTCGCCGATGAACGTACGCCCTCTATCTCACACGTCTATCAGGTCTACCACTGGAACTGGTCCACCATGGAGCGGGGCGGCCTCATCTGGGATTGGGAGGTCACGCTGCTGGGGGCAGCCACCAGCCCGGGCGAGGTTATGCACGTGCCTCGATCTGGATACCAGGTTGGGGTTGATAGTGGCGG
>CAYOBT010000063.1:0-10283 GCA_964402205.1 uncultured Anaerolineales bacterium | reverse complement strand
CGTGGAGGTGAATGGCGAGACGCGCTTTGCCTGTGTGGACGGCCCCGAGTTTGACGGGCACGCCGTGGATTGGGATCTGCTGATGAGCCGCCAACGCATGTATGTCGATATGGAAAAGCAGGCGCTAGAAGCCTACCAAGCCAGGCTAGAGCGCGCGGTCGTAGAGGAAGCATAGCCATGTCACCCAAGAAACAACGACCTCCCCGCCAAGCGATGCCCGCCCGGCTGGCCGAGGAACGCCGTGTGATCTTTGACGAGGTCGCCCTGGGCTATCCCTTGGAGCTGGCGCAGCTCGAGGCTAGCCGCTGCCTGCAATGCAAGCGCGCGACCTGCATCGAGGGCTGCCCCGTCCAAGTGCGCATTCCCGACTTTATCCTAGCACTGCGAGAGGGCGACATGTGGGGCGCCGTCGAGGCACTGAAGGACAAGAACAGCCTTCCCGCCATCTGTGGGCGGGTCTGCCCCCAGGAGACCCAGTGCGAGGAAGCTTGCATCCTGTCCAAACGAGGCGAACCCGTCGCCATCGGGCGATTGGAGCGGTTCGTGGCCGACTGGGAGCGCCAGCAAGGTATGCGTATCCCCGAGGTCGCGCCTCGGACCGGCAAGCATGTGTGTATCGTGGGGAGCGGGCCAGCGGGCCTGACCGCAGCAGGTGACCTGGCCAAGCTGGGCCACAAGGTAACGGTGCTAGAATCGCTGCACCTTCCTGGGGGCGTGCTCATGTACGGCATCCCCGAGTTCCGCCTGCCCAAGGACGTTGTCCAAGCCGAGATCGGCTACCTGGAGAAACTGGGCGTCGAGATCCGCTGCAACGCCGTCGTGGGCAAGCTGTTCACGTTGAGCGAGCTGGCGGAAGCGTACGACGCCGTGTTCCTGGGCACCGGCGCCGGCCTTCCCATGATGATGCGCATTCCCGGCGAGAACCTGAACGGCGTCTATTCGGCCAACGAGCTGCTGACCCGCACGAACCTCATGAAGGGCTACCTGTTCCCCGAGTGGGATACGCCCGTCAAGGTCGGCGACAAGGTCGCCGTCGTGGGCGCGGGCAACGTGGCCATGGATGCTGCGCGATGCTCGCTTCGCCTTGGAGCCGACGAGGTGCACATCGTGTACCGACGGTCCCGAGCCGAGGTGCCCGCGCGCGCCGAGGAGGTCGAGCACGCCGAAGAGGAAGGCATCGTGTTTGACTTTCTCACGAACCCTGTCGAGGTCCTCAGTGACGGCGACGGCTGGGTTGGCGGCATCAAATGCATCCGCATGGAGCTCGGCGAGCCCGATGCCAGCGGCCGTCGACGTCCCATCCCCATCGAGGGATCCGAGTTCGCCATGGACATGGACACCGTCGTCATGGCACTCGGCACGCGCCCTAATCCGTTGGTCTTTGCCGATGCTCCGGACCTCGACCGCACGCGCTGGGGCACCGTCGTGGCGGACGAGGCCACTGGCCGCACGCTCATGGAGCGCATTTGGGCGGGCGGCGACATTGTCACCGGCGCCGCAACCGTCATCAGCGCCATGGGCGCCGGTCGCACCGCCGCCACCGACATCGACCGGTATTTGGCCGAGCCGGGGCAGCCGTGGGAGGTGCCCCCCAGTTCCGAAGCGTAGAGCGGCAGCCGTGCAACAGCAGCATGAACGGGCGAGGATGCGCATCCTCGCCCGTTTGTTTCCTGTACGGCCGGCCGTGCCGATGCTATAATCAGTATCGAAAGGGAGGAACGCATGGACCAGCTCATGCGAGAGATCCATCAACAACCAGAGGTCCTGAAGCATCTGACCACGGATCACTTTGGGCAATTTGAGCGGGCTGCGTCGGCCATACGGACGCGGCAGGTGAGCAATGTCCTCATCGCGGCGCGTGGTACGTCGGACAATGCCGGGCGCTATGCCCAGTACCTGCTCGGACATCAGCACCGGCTGCCCGTAGCCCTGGCGACACCTTCTCTCTATACCGTGTACAAGACGCCACCCAACCTGAAAGACACGCTAGTTATCGGCATCTCGCAGTCAGGCACCTCGCCCGACATCGTTGCCGTGATCGAGGACGGCCAGTCGCAAGGGATGCTCACCTTGGCCATCACCAATGAGCCCGAGTCGCCCCTTGCCCAGGCCGCCGAGCTGGTGATCGATTGCCACGCCGGCCAAGAGCGCTCCGTCGCCGCCACCAAGACCTACACGGCCCAGTTAGCGTCCGTTGCGCTGCTCAGCGCCGCGTTGGGTGCAGACGGCTCTATCCTCGGCACGCTGCGGAAGGTCCCACAAGCCATCGAGCAGACACTGGCACAGAGCGACGCTTTGGAGGCAGTATCCAAGCAGTATGCTCAACTGACCCACACTGCCGTGATCGGACGTGGGTTCAACTATTGCACCGCCTTTGAAATCGCGCTCAAGGTTGGCGAGCTAGCGTATGTTGCGGCAAGGCCCTACTCTTCTGCCGACTTTATGCACGGGCCGATCGCCCTGGTGGAAGCAGGCTATGCTGTGTTGCTGGTTGCCCCGACGGGCAAGATACTGCCAGAGATGCAGGAATTGGCCAAGACGCTCCAAGAGCGTGAGGCCGATCTGCTCATCATCTCGGACGATGCTGACACGCTCGCAGCAGCTAGCACAGCCATGCCGATACCGCATGGCATCCCCGCCTGGGCCTCGCCGCTCGTGGCAGTGATTCCTGGGCAGTTGCTCGCGCACCATCTGGCCTTTGCCAAGGGGTATGACCCCGTGCAGCCTCGCAGCTTGAAAAAGGTGACCAAGACGCTCTAGGCGTCGTTGTAAGCTCTCCCGGAGCGTGGATATGCGTTGGCAAGCTCCGAACCGAGCAGTGTTCCAAGGCCAAGGTTTGGGCCATCGATAGAGGAGGTGTTTTGTGAAAGCCGTCGTGATGGCTGGTGGTGCGGGCTCTCGATTGCGTCCCCTGACGATCAACAGACCCAAGCCCATGGTGCCCATCGTTAACAAGCCCGTCATGGGGCACATCTTTGATCTTCTCAAGCGACACGGCATCACCGATGTCGTCGTGACGCTACAGTATATGGCCGAGGATGTCCAGGACTATTTCGGTAGCGGACACAGCTTTGGCATGAACATCGAGTACTCTATCGAGGAGATACCCCTAGGGACAGCGGGCAGCGTCAAGCTGGCACAGGAGCTGCTGGATGACACCTTCCTCGTCATCAGCGGCGACGCCGTCACCGACATCGACCTTTCAGAGGTCATCGCATTTCACGAGGACCGCAAGTCGATCGCCACGCTAACGCTGTATCGGGTAGCCAATCCCCTCGAATATGGCGTGATCATCACCGACGAGAGCGGCCGCATCCAACAGTTCCAGGAAAAGCCAAGCTGGGGCGAGGTCATCTCGGACACGGTGAACACCGGCATCTATGTGCTCGAACCCGAGGTGCTGGACCACTTTGACGACGGGATCAAGTTCGATTTCTCGCAGGATCTGTTCCCCATCCTCCTCGAGCGCGACGATCCCATGTACGGCTATGTCGCCGATGGCTACTGGTGCGACGTGGGCAACATCGCCGAGTACATGCGGGCCACGGGCGACGTGCTCCATAGCAAGGTGAAGGTGGAACCCGTGGGCCAGCGGCTCGAATCGGGCGCCGGCGTCTTTGGCGAGGATGCCGTTGAAATCGCGCCTGACGCCCAGCTCTACGGCCCCGTCTTTTTGGGGCGTGGCGTCAAGATCATGGACGGAGTCATCATCCATGGTCCCACGGTGATCCGCGACTATTCCGTGGTCGACCGGCATACGCACATCGACCGCAGCATCGTCTGGCGCAACTGCTATATCGGCGAGGGCGTCGAGCTCCGCGGGGCCATCATCGGGCGGCAGTGCAGCCTCAAGCGCAAAGTAGTCGTCTTCGAGGGGGCCGTCGTCGGCGACTCGTCCGTCGTTGGCGAGAACGCTGTCATCCACCCGGGCGTCAAGATCTGGCCCGAGAAGGAAGTGGAGGCGGGCGCTACCGTGCGGTCCAGCATCATCTGGGGCGCGCAGGGCCGACGCGTGCTCTTTGGTCGCTATGGCGTCACGGGGCTTGTGAACGTGGACCTGACGCCCGAGTTTGCTGCCAAACTGGGTGCTGCCTTTGCCGCCACGCTGCCCAAAGGCGCTACCGTCACCATCAACCGCGACCCCAACCGCAGCCCCCGCATGCTCAAGCGCGCCCTCATTTCGGGCGCCCCGTCGGCCGGCGTCAGTGTTCTGGACGTGCGCTCGCTGCCCATTCCGGTTGCCCGCTTTTTCACCGGGAGCACCAGCGCCGAGGGCGGCGTCCACGTGCGCCTCTCCCCCTATGACAGCAGGCTGGTGGACATCAAGTTCTTTGACCGGCGTGGACAGGACCTCAGCCAGAACGCCGAACGCAACATCGAGCGCGTCTTTTTCCGGGAGGACTTTCGCCGCGTCTTTCTGGATGAGATTGGCACCATCAGCTATGCCACCGACGTCGTGGAACATTACACCCGAGAGTTCCTAGACGTTTTGCAGACCGCGGCCATCACCTTGCGCAACCCCTACATCGCCGTCGACTTTGCCAACGCGCCGACAGGGCAAGTGTTAGCGCCCATTCTCAACCGGCTCAACTGCCGTGTCGTGGCCCTGAATGAGGCGGTGGACGAGACCAAGATGGCGATCCCCGAGGAGGAACACCAGAAGGCGCTCACCACGCTGACGAGCATTTGCAGCGCACTAGAGACGGATCTGGGCGTCCGCATCGACGTAGGCGGCGAACGCATCTATGTGGTGGACGACCTCGGCCGACCCGTGCCCGCCGCCAAGCTCGCTGCCGCCATGGCCAGCGCCGCTCTGCAGATGAATGAGGGCGGCGTCATCGCCGTGCCGGTCATCGCGCCCAACGTCTTTGAGCGCATTGCAGAAGAGCATGGTGGCCGCGTGCTACGAACACGCTACACGCCCTACGCGCTCATGCAGGCAGCCGCCACCGAGGATGTGGTGCTAGCAACCGACACCAACGGCGCCTATCTGTGGCCACAGTGGCAGCCCGTCGTGGACGGCATGATGACGGTGGGCAAGCTGCTAGAGTTCCTGGCCACCTTGAACGTGCGCCTATCCGAGCTCGTGGACGCGGTGCCGATCTATCACATGGCCCAAGGCACCATCGACTGCCCGTGGGAGTCCAAGGGCACGGTCATGAGGCTCCTGAACGAGCAGTTCAAGGCCAGGCTCGCTCCCCAGATCGACGGCGTTCGCGTCGTCCTGTCCGACGATCAATGGGTACTGGTCTCGCCGGATCCTGACCGGCCGCTGTTCCATGTGTATGCCCAGGCGGGCACGGACGAGGCCGCGGATCAGCTCGTGACCAAGTACGCCCGCATCGTGGAGGGCTTGCAGGACTAAGCCATCTGCGTGGCGTCGCGGATGATCTCGAGCAGCGCCGCCAACATGCGCTCGGGGTCGTCCGTGACGTCGAACGCTCGCACCGGCGATGGCGCGACGCGCTGGGACAGGATCTCGACCAGCTCGGGGCGCACAGTGACGGACACAACAGGCACCGGCGATGAGGGGATCGCGTCAAGCGCGGCCGCATAGCCGCCGCCTCGCTTGAGTTCGAGGCGGCCGATCTCGTCGATCAGGACCAGGTCCAAAGGTCTGGCCAGGTCGCGTCGCAACACGGCGAGGGTCTCGTCGAGGACTTGGTGATCAAAGGCGTACTCACCCACCGTCGTCGCTTGGTCACGCGGGACGATGCGCGCTAGCGCGTGCCGTTGGCCATCACGCAGCCAGACGACGTCGATGCCTACCTTGGCGTCGCCCCGACGACGGTCAGGCGCAAGCATGCCTCCGAGCTGCAGCCCCATATCGGCGCAGTGCTGCACCAAGCGCGCGCACAGTGACGTCTTGCCAGAACGCTTCGGCCCCGTGATGGCCAGGACAATGGGCAACGCGGCCTCCCTACCCGCAACCATGCCAGCCGCGAGCGTAGCACGGTGAACGCGGGGGGTCAACCGAGACGCGTCCAAGCGGCTGGTCAACACAAATACCAACCATCAGGAGGACCATGCCACAAAGCCTCACGCTGCCCAAAGGCCAGATCGCGCTGCCCGCGTTCCTGCCCGATGCCACGCGCGGCACCGTCCGTGGCGCCGACGCCCAGGACGTCGCCGACGCCGGCATCCAGGCGGTCGTGATGAACGTCTTCCACCTGATGCAGCGGCCGGGCAGCAGCACCATCAAGGCCCTGGGCGGACTCCACGCTATGTTTGGCTGGCAAGGCCCCATTCTAACCGACTCGGGCGGCTTCCAGGCCTTTTCGCTCATCGCGAATCAGCCTCAAAGCGGTAGCATCACCGACCAGGGGCTGCTCTTTCGTCCTGAGGGTGCCAAGCGGCCCTTCCGCCTCACCCCGGAGAAGAGCGTTCAGCTCCAACTCAGCTACGGCGCGGACATGGTCGTGTGCCTCGACGTGTGCACGCATGTGGACGATCCTCTCGAGGTGCAGGAGCGCGCCGTCGATCGCACCATCGCCTGGGCCGTACGCTGCAAGCGCACCTTTGAGCGGTACTTGGACCAACAGCATTGGGAAGGTCCACGTCCCATGCTGCTAGGCGTCGTCCAGGGAGGCGGCATCCGTGACCTCCGCCGTCGCTGCGCCGACGAGCTGCTAGAGATCGGCTTTGACGGGTACGGGCTGGGAGGTTGGCCGCTGGACGCCGATGGAAACCTGCTCGAGGATCTGATCGGTTTCACCCGGGAGTTGATCCCGGGCGACTACCCCATGCACGCGCTGGGCGTCGGCCGCCCTGACTATGTGGCGAGGTGCGCCAAGCTGGGCTACGACCTGTTCGATAGCGCTCTGCCCACCCGTGATGCGAGGCGTGGACGGCTATTCCAGGCAGAGAACGGCGATCCCATCCGCCAAAACTACCTCTACATCCATGACGAAACCTATATCAAGGATCCGCGCCCCATCGACGAAACCTGCGACTGCTACACCTGCCAGCGCTACGGTCGCTCGCTACTGCGCCACCTCTTCAAGACGCACAACCCGCTCTACCCGCGCTTGGCGACCATCCACAACCTGCGCCATATGACGCGAACGATGGCCGCCCTGCGCGACACAGCGAGCGCCACTCCGTCCGCTAGCCAGCCATGACACCGGTAGACGAGGCCGCCCTCGCCCAGGTGATCCGGCGTGCCCGCCGGAACAAGTACGCGGATGTGTGCCCCGCCTTGGTGAGGCGCATCGCAGAGCGCGAGCTGGCCATCCGCGGCCGACCCAAGGACGCCATCAAGACGACCCGTCGCAAGCTGCATCAGGTCGGGGCGGCGTACTGGCGCGGCACCGAGCCATCGGAGACACGTTATGTCGAGTGGCTTGAGAGCCTGACGAGCGCCGCGGTTCGCGGGCCCGCGTCGCTTCGCGAGGCGTGCCAAGCCATCATGGCCAGCCACGCCTCCACGGCGGAGCGATTGCCTCTGCTGGATACGTTCTATCAGCGGACGTTGGCGCCCATCGCGCCGGTCTCCTCGGTGCTTGACCTCGGCTGCGGCCTCAATCCTCTGGCGGCCCCGTGGATGCCGCTGGCTCCATCCGCCACCTACCACGCCTACGACGTCTATGGCGGGCTGATGGGGTTCCTTGGGCAGGCATTGCCGCACCTGGAGCTAGAGGCGCACGTTGGCTGCGAGGACGTCCTGGCAGAGCCCCCGAACGCGCACGCTGAGTTGGCCTTGCTGCTGAAGGTGCTACCCCTCGTGGAGCAGCTTTGGGGCGAACCAGGGGAGCTCATCATGCGCATCCGGGCGCCGCATGTGCTGGTAAGCTTTCCCGTGACTAGCTTAGGCGGCCAGCGACGCGGCATGCGAGACCACTATGCCCAGGGCTTTGAGAAGATGGCCGACACGCAAGGATGGGCGTGGGAAGCGCACATCTTCGAGACCGAGCTAGCCTACCTCGTCCACAAGAGCTAGACGTTCACCACCTAGAGCTCGAACGTGGCCACCAGAAAGGTGTGGTCCGAGGGGCGCTCTGCCATGCGGGCGTCAACGTCGATCCAGGCGCCGGTAGAACGCTCCGCCAACGGCTCGGTCACCAAGATATGGTCCACGCGCCAGCCTTTGCCTTCGACCAGAGGGTTTTTCGCGCGATAGTCCCAGTAGGTATAGTGACCGGGTTCTTTGGGGTGGTGCCGCCGGAACACGTCTACCAGGCCCCAGGAACAGACTTCCGCCAGCTTCTGGCGCACGTCGACGTGAAAGTCGACGTGGTCCTCGTGGCCCTTCGGGTCGTAGATGTCGATAGGTTCCGGCGCCACGTTCAGATCGCCCATCCACAGAACTAGATCCTGCGGCGTGAAATGCGTCTCCAAGAGATCGCGGATGCCATCCAGCCACCTGAGCTTGAGCTGATAATCCTCGTGATCGATCGTCTTGCCTTGGGGCACATAGCTGCATAGCACGTGCACGCCCTTGATCTCGGTCCGGGCCAACCGTGTAGGATGGGAGCCGTCATCAAAGCCGAAATGCACGTGATCCAGAGGCTCGCGGCTGATCAACGCCACGCCGTTGTAGCTCTTTTGGCCGCGAAATGCCACGTGCCAACCTGCGTCCTCGAACGCCTCGCGCGGAAAGTCCTTGTCTTGTACCTTGGTCTCCTGAATACCGAGCAGGTCCGGCTGGACCCGCTCCAACCAAGCGAGAACCTGTGGCAATCGGACGCGGATCGAGTTGGCATTGAAGGTGGCGACCTGGAAATGACTCATGGCGTGGCCTCCGTGGCTAGCAGTCCTGAACCCAACCGCGGAACGTGTTGACACCGCTCCGCTCAACTCCTACCATGGCCCGCGGTCTAGGTAGCAACCCAGCGTAGGTAGCAGCGCAGCCATTCTATCAGACGAGCCGTGCCAGGGCCAACGATCATGAGAGGGGGCATGATGGGGGATGGTATTCGAGTGGGACTGGTGGGTGTGGGCAGCATCGGCTCGCACTATACGAGCAAGCTGCTCGAGGCCGGCTTTCCGCTCACCGTCTATGACATTGACGCAAAAAAGGTCGAACGCGCGGTGGAGCAGGGAGCGCGAGCGGGCGCATCGCCGGCCGATGTAGCCACTCACGCCGACGTGATCCTGCTTTCGTTGCCGGGGAGCCCGCAGGTTGAGGCCGTCATGTCGGGGGAGGACGGCATCCTTGTGGCCCTACAAGCCGGCCAGATCGTCGTGGATACGGGCACCACCCGCGTCAGCACCGAAGTCACCTACCACAAGCTATGCGCCGAGCGCGGTGCGGGCTATATCGACTCGCCCATCACCTGGCGGCAGCACGGCCTCCTGCTGATGGTCGGCGGCCCCGAGGAGCTCTACCGGCAGGCACTTCCCGTGCTAGAATGCGTCAGCTACAAGGTACGCCGCGTAGGCGAGATCGGCCAGGGTCAGGCGCTCAAGTACGTGAACCAGCTCGTGCAGGCGGGCCAGCTAGCCGTCTTCTGCGAGGCGATCGAGTTCGCGCGCGCCGCTGGCCTCGATCCGCAGATCCCAAAAGAGTACCTCGGCTTTCCCATACCCGACGTCATCCATGGCGACAGTTTCGAGGGCACGGGCCAGCTAGCCCTGCACTACAAGGATCTGGGCTATGTGCTAGAGCATGCGCACGAGCTCTATGCCGCGACGCCGGTGACGAATCTCGTGCATGAGATCTTCAAGGCGGTGGCAGCCGACGGCGATCCGTCGTGGTTCCAGCCCGCCATCGTAACCTACTGGCGACGTCTCAACAGCCGCTCGACGGAAGAGCAAGACGCCTAGGGCGTCCACAATGAGGAGAGTATAGTGAGTATATCAAGCTGGGTAGAGGGCGATCTCGCGATCCTGGGCGGTCCCAAGGTCGTCACCGAGCCGGCGCCGGACCTGTTCCAGTGGCCCATCGTTACCGAAGAGGACGAGCAGGCCGTGCTCGACGTCCTGCGGCGCGGCGCCATGTCAGGCTGGGACGTTAGCCTGCAGTTCGAGCGCGAGTTCGCCGAGTGGCAGGAGCGGGCCTACGGCCTTACGTTCTGCAACGGCACGGCCGCTCTGCTAGGCGCCATGTTCGCCTGCGGTATTGGCCGCGGCGACGAGATCATCTCGCCCTCGCAGACCTACTGGGCCACCGCGCTTCCCGTGTTCTCGCTGGGTGGGACGGTCGTTTTTGCAGACGCCGATCCCGAGACGCTCTGCATCGACCCCACCGACGTCAAGCACCGCATTACGCCGCGCACCAAGGCGATTGTGGTCGTCCACTATTGCGGGCATCCCGTCGACATGGACCCCATCATGGAGATCGC
>CAYOBT010000062.1:0-10294 GCA_964402205.1 uncultured Anaerolineales bacterium | reverse complement strand
GCGGCCCTTGGGGCCCAAGGTGGAACCGACAGCCTTGGCCAGCGTATCCACACCCTTTTTCAGGGATCGACGCGCGTCCTCCGAGAATCGTAGTTGCTTTGCCATGTTGCCTCCTAGCTAGGTTCTGGAATGCTATGACGTGACGATGGCGACGATGTCATCCTCTTTGAGGATGAGGTACTCACGGCCGCCTTCCTTCAGCTCCGTGGCCCCGTAGCGGGCAAACACGACCGTGTCGCCCACATCGACGCTCACCGGAATGCGCTCTCCGTCAGGCCCACGGCGACCAGGTCCCACCGCCACAACGGTGCCCTTCTGCGGCTTTTCCTTGGCCGTCTCTGGCAAAACGATGCCAGCTGCCGTGACCTCTTCGCTCTCGAGACGCTCGACTAGCACGCGATCCCCGAGAGGCTTCAGACTCGTTGACATGACCCCAATCCTCCTTCTGATACTGGCCGCCCGAACCATGCTGCCCAAGCGACCCCGACCTCGCTTCTTAGCACTCGAACCTTGCGAGTGCTAACTACCCGCTAACTATACAACAGGTTTCCCGATCGTGCAAGCCGGATTCTGGGCTTGCCACGAGTCTTGCGCACCAGTAAGATCGCGAACACTACCAGGCCGTGGCATTCTCAGGAGGACATCCTGACGCTACTCATTGGGTTGGACATCGGTACCACGAACATCAAGGCTGCCGCCTACGACGCGACGGGGCGTGCTTGCGCGCAGGCTGTGGTCCCCGCGCCGATGGAGCCCGAGGAGCTGCGCAAAGGTACGCAGAACCCCCAGACCCTTTGGCAAGCCGCTGCGAGTGCCCTTCGTACGGTCATGGCGAGCGTGAAAGACGCGCCGGTTGCGGGCGTGGGCGTAGCTAGCGTCGGGGAAGCGGGCGTTCCCCTGAGCGCTCAAGGGAAGCCCACCCACCCCATCATTGCGTGGTACGATGATCGCACCTCCTACCTTGTGCCTTGGTGGCGAACCCACGTTGGCCCCAAGGCCATCTTTGCCACTACCGGGCTCGCCCTAGGCCATACCTACACATTGCTGAAGCTCCAATGGCTATCAGACCGAGCCCCCGAGGCCTGGGGGCGTACACGTCGCTGGCTCAGCATCAGCGGCTATATCGGATACCAGCTCACAGGCGAGCAGGCGATGGGCTACTCGCTTGCCTCGCGCACCATGGCCCTGGACTTGCGAAAGCTGTCGTGGTCCGACGAGCTCCTCGCTGCCGCTCGAGTCCCTCGCGCCCTTTTCCCTGAACTGATGCCCGAGGGAAGCATCCTCGGCAAGGTGCACAAGGGCGCCGCTGCCAGCACGGGCCTCCCTCTGGGCACGCCTGTGGTGGTAGGGGGACATGACCACCCCGTGGGAGCCCTGGCCCTCGGAGCCATCGCACCGGGCATCGTGCTGGATTCCACTGGCACGACAGAGACGGAGCTGATGGGTCTGCCATCAGTAGAGGGGATTTTTCAACGGGATGACCGCCGCTTTTCTGTCGGATGCCACGCGGCGCCAGGGTCCTTTTGCATCAAAGGGGCCATCCTGGGAGCAGGCAGCTTGGTCCGTTGGGCGGGACAATTGCTCTTCCCCGATCTCCCCGAGGATGCCAGAATGCAGACCCTCGAGGATGCCGCCGCCTCCGCGCCACCTGGCGCTCGCGGCGTCTACGTGCTGCCCCATTTCGCGGGGGCCGGCTCGCCGAACCGGAACTCGACGGCTAGAGGCGTCATCACCGGGCTAACAACTCGCCACACAAGGGCAGACTTGGCTCGTGCGGCCTGGGAAGGCCTAGCGTACGAGCTGCGCACTCTCTGGCTGGCGCTAGAGGATAGTTCTGGGGCAGGCATCGAACGCGTGATCACTGCGGGAGGCGGCTCTAGAAGCGCCTTCTGGAATCAGCTCAAAGCGAACGTGACGGGCAGAGCCATTTCGATCTCCCAACAGACCGAAGCGGTGACCCTTGGAGCCGCCATGCTCGCGGGACTGGGCACCGGCGTCTATGCTGACCTCGACGAAGCGCACCAAGCGTTCCCGCTCCGCGCCAGGGAATTCGAGCCCGAGCCCCAGATTGCAGGCACCTATGACGATCTGTATCGCGACTATATCGAGAACCTTCGTCTGGATAGCGTGCGTCTCGGCGCCTTGGCTGGCGATCTTTGGCGGTCTACCCCCGAGGAGAGCGGAGATGCCCCAACCCCTTAACGAGACGGTTTCTCCGTGCCAATGTGGGGGCCATTGACGACGAGCGCATCGACGCCATCACGCCGCAGAGCCCCACAACCGCACGCAAGCCTAGCCCCCGACGGCGAAATAGCCTAACTTGACGCTCCGCGTAGGCTGTGGGATAATGGTCGTTGGTCACATATGCCCTATTCGTAGTCAGCAGTCATGGAGAACGCAACGGATGGAAAGTCAGGACCCCAGGATCGCCCCCGAGGACACGGAAACCGCCGAACAGAGTCAGGATTCACAGGCCGCTCCTCAAGCCACATCCGGGGAAGCCCCCGAGACCCCATCCGAAACCCAAGCCCCCTCGGAAGAAGAAGGCCTCAGCATCGAGGACCTTGAGCCTGGGATGGAGATCCGCGGACGCGTCCGCAACATCGTCGACTTTGGCGCGTTCGTTGATGTTGGCGTAGGTCGAGACGGGCTAGCGCACATCTCGACGCTGCGACGAGCCGGCATCGACAAGACCATCAAGGTCGGTGATGAGCTCGATGTCGTCGTCCGCCGCGTGAAAAAGGACGACAACCGCATTAGCCTCACCATTCCCGACGCTATGGCCGGCAATCGCAAGCCCCTGGAAGAGATCGAGGCAGGCAGCACGGTCAACGGGCGCGTGGTGCGCATCGTCGATTTTGGTGCCTTTGTCGATATCGGTGCGCAGACCGATGGTCTGGTGCACATCTCCGAGTTCAGCCGCGGGTTCGTGGCGAACCCCCAAGAGGCCGTCAGCGTCGGTCAGGATGTTGAAGTCCGCGTGCTTGAGGTGGACACGGATCGACGCCGCATCTCGCTATCGATGAAGGGCACGGGTCAGGTGGAAGCATCCCCGCCACGCGAGGATCGCCCCAAGCGAGGAGGCCATCGACGTCGGCCGCCTCGAGAGGAGATGCCTGACCAGTCCGACGTCGAGATCGAGAGCCCCATCAAGATCGCGTTCCAGCAAGCGCTCGCCGAGCGTCGTCGACGCGAACGCCAGTAGTCGCACGCCGTGGGGCGCCCCGAGTGATCGAGCAAGAGGCAAGCCCATGGGCTTGCCTCTCTTGCTCATGTCAGTAGGTAGGGATCGCTCCGTAACCGCACCGGGGATACCATCCCGAGAGGGGGACCATGATCGGCAAGGCTTTCAAGGTCGTGTGGCAGGCCCTCAGGGATACCTGGGGTGACCTCTTCATGCTCTCGGTGCTCAACTTTATCTGGTTCCTCGGCGGCTTTTCGGGGCTTTTTCTGGCCACACTGGTAAAGGTCTGGTATCCAGGCCTCTTGGCCATCGTGACGTTCCCCATCGCCACTGCGGCCATCTATCCTGTCGCGTACCGAGTCGCTACAGGCAAAGCATTCCATCTCAGTGACTACTGGGATGGCGCAAAAGCGTACTGGTGGCGTGCCATTCTCTGGTTCCTCGCCAACATCCTGGCCATCGCCCTCTGGTACGTGAACCTGGACTTTTATGCACAGCTCATACGCAACGAGTGGGTATTGCTCGTGGGCGGCTTTTGGACGTCTATCTTTTTCGTGTGGCTTCTCACGCAGATGCACTTCTGGCCCATGATGATGGTTCAGGAAGAGCCCAACATCGTGCGCGCTTGGCGCAATAGCGTGATCCTGATCCTCCGATTCCCCGTGTTCAGCATCATCGTAGGCATCCTCAGCGTCATCCTCATCGTGCTGTCGACGGTGCTTGTGGCGCCGTTGTTCCTCTTTGTGATGGGTCTGGTCGCCGTTCTCTATTCCAACGCCACCCTCACGCTGCTGGTCGAGGCCGGCATCATCGAAGGCGACTATCGCCCGGACTATACTCGGTAGCAGCCCTAGCGAGCAGCCAACTCAACCACGGTCACCGTTGCCCCGGCACACTGGGGGCAACGGTGGTTTGCTACCATCCCGGCTCGCTTCCGAATTTCTCGCTCGCCCTTGCCCCTGTCACGCACGCCTAGTACACTGGCGCGGCCGTGAACCTGAAGGGAGTACAACATGCATTCATCCGATCCGCTGCCCGTGCACGCGTTTCACAAGGATAACCTCAACGTGCGCGTCTATGGCACGCGCGAGGCCATGGGACAGGCTGCCGCCAGCGACGTGGCCACGCATCTCCGCCAGATCCTCGCCGAGCAGGAGACAGCGCGCATCGTATTCGCTGCCGCCCCCTCGCAGAACGAGTTCCTGGCGGCGCTCCGCGCGATGGCCGACCTTCCTTGGCAGCGCATCGTAGCCTTTCATATGGACGAGTACGTAGGGCTGCCAGACGATGCCCCGCAACGATTCGGGAACTTTCTGCGTGAGCGCATCTTTGACCTGCCCTTTGCCGAGGTGAACTACCTAGACGGCAACGCTCCCGACGTCGAGGCCGAGTGCGCTCGGTATGCCGCGCTATTGCAGGAGGCGCCGCTGGATATCGTCTGCGCCGGCATCGGCGAGAATGGGCACATGGCGTTCAATGATCCACACGTCGCCGATTTCGACGACCCCGCCTGGGTCAAGCCCGTGACGCTTGACGACGTCTGCCGCCAGCAGCAGGTCAATGACGGCGCCTTTGAGCGCATCGAGCAGGTCCCAAAGCAGGCCCTCACCATGACCATGCATGCGCTCATGTCGGCCAGCCATGTCGCTTGCGTCGTGCCGGGCCCAACCAAGAGAGCCGCGGTAGCCAGCACGCTGGAGGGCCCCATCGAGGAGAGCTGCCCCGCCACCATCATGCGGCGTCATGCCGACGCAGTGCTCTATCTCGATGCTGCCGCCGCCGAACGTGTACGGTCCTAGTAGGCAACACAACTAGTCGCCTGGGGAGGTTCTCATGGTCCAACTATCGGTCTGCATCGAGATGTTCTGGCGCGATCGACCGCACCACGAACGGATCGTCGGCGCCGCAGAGCTAGGCTATCAAGCTTGCGAGTTCTGGGGCTGGAAGGGAAAGGATCTTGACGCCATCCGGGGCGCCCTCGATGAGACGGCCCTCAGTCTGGCCGCCCTTTCCATGGAGCCCAACTTTGCCCTGATTCGCAGAGGCTATGAGCAAGAGCTCGTGGCAGGGATGGAGGAAACGGCAGAGGTCGCCGAGCGTCTCGGATGCCCCACGGTGATCACCACAACGGGCAACACCCTTGACGACGAGAGCTATGAGATGTCGCGCAGGCGTGTGGTGCGCCACCTCAAGGCACTAGCCCCGATCTGCGAGGACCATGGCTTGACCTTGGTGCTCGAGCCCCTGAACACGCTGGTGGATCACCATGGCTATTGGCTCACGCGCATGGCCCACGCCGTGGATATCGTCGAGGAAGTCGGCTCGCCATCGGTCAAGATCCTCATGGACCTATACCACCAGCAGGTTCAGGAAGGCAACCTCATCGCCAACCTGACGCGCTATGAGCCGTTCATCGGGCATTTCCACGCTGCGGGCGTGCCCGGCCGCCACGAGCTGGTTGGCGGAGAACTAGACTATCGCGCCATCTTCCAAGCCATCGACGCCACGAGCTATCAAGGCGTCGTGGGGCTCGAGTACGCTCCCACGTTAAAGACCGAGGCATCCCTGCGCCAAGCCCTAGAGCTAGCGTCCTAGCAACCACGAGGAGGATATCATGAGGATTGCGTTCATCGGCACCGGGGGTATCGCCCGGCAACACGCGAGAGGGCTCGCGAAGCGCACCGACCTTACCTTCGTCGGTGCCTGCGACGTCGATCTGGCACGAGCCACAGCGTTTGCCAAGGAGTATGGAGGTAAAGCCTTTACCGACGCGGGAGAGATGCTCGATGGCACCAAGCCCGACGCCGTCTGGGTCTGCTTGCCGCCGTTTGCCCACGGCGAGGCCGAACTATCGCTGGTCGATCGTCGCATCCCATTCTTGGTGGAAAAGCCCATCTCCAACGATATGGATACGGCTCGCAAGATCCTGGAGGCGATCGAGCGAACGGGCACCTTTGCCGCGGTCGGGTATATGACCCGCTATCGCCGCGGCGTGCAGCGCGCGCGTGAGCTACTGCAAGATGATCCGCCCGTGCTCGCCCACGGCGCCTGGATCGGAGGCGCGCCGGGCGTCTACTGGTGGCGCGTCAAGGCACTCTCGGGTGGCCAGATCGTTGAGCAGACAACGCACACCTTTGACCTGGCCCGATTCTTGCTTGGCGAACCCGTGGACGTGTTCGCCCGCGGGGTGCAGGGCCGCGTCACGGACATGGAAGGCTATGACGTCGAGGATGCCAGCAGCGTTGTCGCCACCTTTGAGAACGGCGCCGTCGCCAATCTGATGAGCTCGTGCGCCAGTCGCGCTGGGGGCGGCGTCCACATGACAGTGGCCGCCGTGCATCACTACATCAGCTTTACCGGCTGGGAGCACTCGGCAATCATCCGCAAGTCGGCCCTGGAGGAAGAACGGATTCAGGGCGAGAGCGACATCTTTGAGATCGAGGACGCTGCCTTTGTGGCAGCCGTCGACGGTGACCAACCTGAGCTCGTGCAATCCCCCTATGCCGACGGGATCAAGTCGCTCGCCTTCTGCTTGGCCGCGAATCGATCACTAGAGACGGGCGAGGTCGTTCCCATAGACACACTCTGAGCGTCAGTTGATCTCTCGCAAACACAACGGCCCGCTCCAGCCTGTCTGGAGCGGGCCGCGCTGCATGACGCGATGGCTAAGCCAAACGCACGACAGTGCGCGCATCCTCCCAGAACTCTTCTAGCTGATAGCGAGCGCGCATCGCCTCTGTGAACAGATGCACCACAACACCACCAACATCGATGGCGATCCAACCAGAAGACGGTTTGCCATCAGTGGCGCGAGGAACGATTCCAAGCTCCTCCTTGAGCTGGCGCGACAGCTCTTCCACGATGGCACCCAACTGGCGTTCGCTCTGTGCAGTGGCGATCACGAAATAGTCAGCGATCAACGTCACATCGGTCAGGTCGAGTAACAGGATGTCACTTCCCATCCTGTCGGCAATCACGTCCACGGCCAGATCAGCTACCTGCCGTTCGTTCAGATCTCACCTCCTGCGCCACCCATTCCACCCAACGGCGGCGATTATACCACGCGGACAGTCTTGTGGCCAGGCACCCAAGACGGGAATTGACATGGAGCAAACTCGGCCTATCATCGCCTCACGCTTACACATGGAGGTCATTCAATGAGCAAAGTGAGCGTTGCCCCAGGCATCTGCGGCTTCACCACAACCATCGAGGGCCATGTCGACGACATGTACCAGGCAGTCGTGACAATCGAAAGCGACTGTGCCCAGGTCAACAAACTGGCCGATCGTCTTGGTCAGATATCCGTGCTTGACGAGCTACGAGCTCCCCTGCATGAGAGCACCGTCTATCGCGAGGCGGGCGCGTGCCGCCTGCACGCAGCGTGTCCCGTGCCTTCGGCCATCCTCAAAGCCATCGAGGTGGCAGCGGGACTCGCCTTGCCTGCCGATGTGCACGTAGCCATCGAACGCTAGCGGAGAGCTTCCTGGCCTACTACGCTCGCGGGGCGAGGCGGCTGGGACAGCAACAAATGCCAAGCGTCCCGTTGCCAACGTGCGCGCCGATGACGGGCGTTAGTAGCACCGTGTCGATCGTGGCAATCTGTAGTCGCTCGTGGAGCAACGCAATCGCTCGGTCCGCGCGATCGGGGCATGCAGCATGCATGATGACCGCACGCATGGGCTCCTCATTGCCCACCCACTCTGCCATGATCTCCACCAACCGCTCAAGGGCGCGCCCAGAGCTCCGCACCTTCTCGAGCGATGTGATCTCGCCATCCACGAAATAGAGCAGCGGCTTGAGCTGGAGCATCGAGCCCAGCAGCGCCGAGGCGCCCCCGATGCGTCCCCCCTTGTGCAGATACTCGAGCGTATCCACCACAAAGGCCGTGCGATGGGCCGCGACGACAGCCTCGGCCGCCTCCACGGCCTCGTCGTGGCTACCTCCGCGCGTCAAGGTTACTGCCGCGGCCTCGACGGCCAACCGATGCACTCCCACAGCACACTGCGTATCTACCACCGTCACTGGGATGCCTAGGTCGCGCGCTGCTAGCTTGGCAGAGCCAATGGTTCCGCTAATGCCAGAGGAAAGATGAATCGAGACAATCGATGTAGCGCCGTCCCGGACCAACGAGTCGTAGGCTTCCGCAAAATCGCCGGGCGAAGGCTGCGAGGTAGTGGGGAGCGCATCGGCCGTCGGCAGACGTTCGTAGAAATCCTGGTAGGAGAGGTCCACGCCCTCTCGGAAGACATGCTCGCCTATGCTGACGTACAAGGGCACCACACGGATCCCGTGGCGCTCGGCGATTGCCACCGGCAAGCCAGCTGTGCTATCTGATACAAGCCCGACCAAGCCCATCGATGCTCCTCCTTGGCTCAAGACAGATGCTGTGCCGCCCGGGTGTGCCAGTCCCGATTCCCTCCTGCCCCCGCGTCAGAGTATGCGTGAACGTTGGCATGGAGGCAAAGCGGCCCATCTCAAGTGAGACACGGCGCCATCCACCCGTAGTGTTGGGCGGGCAATCCGCCACTCGCTGCCTATGCCAAGCCGATCGGCACCCCGGCGACAGAGAAGCGTCAAAATGGGTTGACCCTTCCGTCTAGACCGGGTATAATGGGTGCTAGATGGTCGTGCTCAATGTAAGTAACGGTGTGGCTTTGGCAGTACTCGCGGGCTCGGTAATCAGATGCGGCGCACCAAGCTTGACGCTGGAAGACATCGCATCGAATCGGGTTCCCGAGTGTTTTTGCGTGTGACGCGTATCGGTCGTGGGGATGGCTCTAGTCGGCGAGCAACGTCGCAGCATCGGCTAGCTCTCGCCACCAAACTTGGGATAGGAGGTGACGCTATCGATTGTCCACGCCCGTAGCTTTCCCGTCAAAGCCAGCATCATCCTGGGGACACTCGGTTCAGGCACAGATATTCGGAACCAAAGGATAGATCCAAGACGATGGAACTCGTTGAGCAGCGAAAGACCCGTGAGAAAGCGTCAGAGGATCACGTCTCCCATCAGCAATCCGGGAAGAGCGACGAACCGACGATCATCGACAAGGCCATGGGAGAGTCGGAAACGCGCGTCGACCTGGACGACATCTCGGTTGATGATACCGTAAGCCTTTACATGAAGCAGATGGGCCAAGTGCCCTTACTCACAGCAGCCGAAGAGGTCATGCTCGCTCGACAGATCGAAGAGGGCGAGGCCGCCAAGAAGAGGCTGAGCCACGACGATCTAGCCCCCGAGAGACGCGAAGCGCTCTGCGAGACCGTCCAGGTCGCGGAGCGGGCCCGCGCTCGGCTCATCGAGGCCAACACACGCCTCGTCGTCAGCGTCGCGAAAAAGTACATGAGCCAAGGCGTACCCTTCCTAGACCTGATCCAAGAGGGGAACATCGGCCTGATGAAGGCCGTGGAAAAGTTCGACTACCATCGCGGCTACAAGTTCAGCACCTATGCCACCTGGTGGATTCGCCAGGGCATCACCCGCGCCCTGGCACAGCAGAGCCGCCTCATCCGCTTGCCCGTCCACGCGGGAGACCAGATCCGCCGCATCTATCGCATCGCGGAAGAGTTGGAGCAAGACACCGGCCGTCGCCCCACCCCCGAGGAGATCGCCGTCGAGGCGGACATGACTCCGGCCAAGGTGGAAAAGCTCTTGCGCATCTCGCGCTATCCCGTCTCGCTGGAACGTCCCGTAGGCGATGATGGCGACACCGAGTTTGGCGATTTCATTGAAGATGAGGAGCTTCCTCCTCCCACCGACCTCGCCCACCAGCAGCTCCTGCGGGAAGAGCTCGAGGAAGTGATGACGGCCCTAAGCCCGCGCGAGGCACGCATCCTGCGCCTCCGCTTTGGGCTCCGGGATGGCCACATGCACACGCTAGAAGAAGTCGGGGAAAAGTTCGGACTGACGCGTGAGCGCATCCGACAGATCGAGCACCAAGCTCTCGACCGGTTGCGCAACCCGCGCCGCAGTGACCATCTGCGGGACTTTTTGCAGTAGATCGATAGGCTATCAGAAGCGGGCAGCTTTTCATGACGCTGCCCGCTTTGGCGTACGGTATGCCGCCCGCGAAGACCTTTTGACGCAACAGGCCCGGCGTGTATCCTCAGACC